>JAACEJ010000055.1 GCA_011682565.1 Actinomycetota bacterium
TGTCCCTGAGAAGGATGGGAAAAGCTGCTTTTGCCCACATTATGGATATGTCCGCCCGAATTCAAATTTATGTCCGCCGGGATGAGGTGGGTGAGCAAAGCTATGCGACATTTAAACTCACGGACATTGGTGATATTGTCGGCGTTAAAGGCAAGGTTCTGAAGACAAAAACCGGAGAAATAACCATTCTTGTTTCTCATTTTGAGTTGCTGACGAAAAACTTGCGGCCGCTTCCCATTGTTAAAGAACGGGAGGAAGAGGGTAAAAAAATAGTTTATGACGCCTTTGCCGATACGGAGATGCGCTACCGCCAGCGTTATGTCGATTTGATCGTCAACCGCGAGGTGAAAGATATTTTTATCAAGCGCTCGCGCATTATCTCAACCATGCGAAAATATCTGGATGATCTCGGGTACCTCGAGGTCGAAACACCTGTGTTGCAACCAATCTACGGCGGAGCTTCCGCACGTCCATTTACGACGCACCACAATGCTTTGGACATCACGCTGTATATGCGAATCGCAGACGAGCTTTACCTCAAGCGCCTCATTGTCGGGGGATACGAAGGTGTTTACGAGATCAGCAAAGATTTCCGCAATGAGGGCATCGACCGGACGCATAATCCAGAGTTCACTATGATGGAACTTTATGTGGCTTACCAGGATTACAATTTTATGATGAACCTCGTCGAAGATATGGTGAATAAAATAGCGATTGAAGTAAACGGTTCTTCCAAAGTAAATCATCAGGGCGAAGATATCGATCTGACTGCACCCTGGCCAAGGCTGCCCATGTTCGAAGCGTTTAAAAAATATATAGGCATGGATTTGTATGATAAAAGTCGCGATGAACTAATGGCCGCGGCAAAAGAACTCGATGTGGAAACAGAATCTTTTTGGGACAGCGGCAAGATTCTCGATGAGATTTTTTCCGAAAAAGTTGAACCCAATTTAATCCAGCCCACTTTTATTTGCGATTATCCGGTGGAATTGTCGCCGCTTGCCAAGCGCCACCGAAACGACCCGAAACTTGTGGAAAGATTCGAGCCTTATGTGGCCGGTCGTGAGATCGGCAACGCATTTTCTGAACTGAATGATCCCATCGACCAGCGCCGGCGCTTCGAAGAACAAGTCGCCTTGCGCGAAGCCGGGGATGAAGAAGCACAGATGCTGGATGAAGACTTTTTACGCGCACTGGAATACGGTATGCCGCCGACAACCGGACTGGGCATGGGTATCGACCGCCTGGTGATGCTGCTGACGGATTCGCCGTCCATTCGCGATGTCATCTTTTTTCCAACAATGAGACCGGAAAAGTAAACTATGTCTTATGAATTATTTATAGCCCTTCGCTACCTTAAATCCAAGCGGAAGACGGGGTTTATCTCACTGATCACCTATATTTCCGTGGCCGGTGTGGTTATCGGCGTGGCCGCTTTAATCATTGTATTGTCCGTGATGAATGGCTTCGAATCGGAAGTCCGTTCAAGATTCATCGGCGTGGATGCGCATGTCAAAGTCAGGACTTTTCATCATAAAGGATTGGCAAATTACCAGTCCGTGATGAAACAAATTGAAAATATTCCTCATATCAAAGCCATGTCGCCGTATATTGCCAGCAAGGGACTTATTTTGTCCAAAGAAGAAACGACCGGACTGCTCATTCGTGGAATAGATCAAAAGTCCGCCATCAAGATCAATGATCTTGGGAAAAACATCAATTTCGGAAAACTGGATTTGGGGCCGGTGGAAACAGAATCCGGCAGGAAATTACCAGGCATTGTCCTGGGCTTTCATCTCGCAGATCGTTTGGCTGTTACGTTGGGTGATAAAGTAACATTAGCCAGCTTTTCCGGAGTTAAAAAATTCGGACAAATGCCAAACATGGCCCAGTTTATTGTTACCGGCTATTTTGAAACCGGTCTCTACGAATTTGATGATAACCTGGTGTACATTTCCCTTTCATCGGCACAAAAGCTTTTCCAGATGGGTGACAATGTCTCGGGAATCGGCCTTCGGCTGGACAACTATGAACATGCCGGCATCGTTGCCGATGCCATCAGAAACCGTCTCGGTTATCCTTACGCTGTGGAAACCTGGTTTGATTTGAACAAAAATCTTTTCGCCTGGATGGAGATTGAAAAATGGGCGGCATTTGTTATTTTAAGCCTTATCATTATGGTCGCTGCGTTCAACATCGTCAGCACGTTAATTATGGTGACGATGGAAAAAACCAAAGACATCGGTATTTTAAAGTCCATGGGAGCGACTTCTGCCAGCATCCGTCGAATCTTTACATTCGAGGGATTATTTGTTGGTGTGGTGGGAACAGTTGTCGGCAGTATCATCGGCTATGGCTTGTGCTGGGCACAGCTAAAATACAAATTTTTTGCATTACCAATGGATGTTTATATTATCAACTGGCTGCCGATTCAAATGAAGTGGACTGATTTTACTATGATAACAGTTGCTTCAATAGTCATAACATTTGTAGCTTCCGTCTACCCGGCTCACAAAGCGGCAAAGCTTGATCCTGTGGCAGCGATTCGCTATGAATAAAATTAAAGTAAATAAAAATGAATAATAATTCTACAATTCTTCGCGTCTTTGACTTGCACAAAAGTTACAAAATGGGCAAGGCCGGCAGTTTGCATGTTCTCAAAGGAATTAATCTGCAAGTTCGTGAAGGCGAAATCATTGCCATTGTCGGCCCTTCCGGTGTAGGAAAAAGTACGCTACTGCATTTAATAGGCGGACTCGACTGGCCGACTAAAGGACGTGTCGAAATCGACGGCAAAGATATGTTTCGTTATGACAATGAAAAATTGTCTAAACTCCGCAACCAAACGGTGGGATTTGTTTTTCAATTCCATCATTTATTGCCGGAATTCACGGCTCTTGAAAATGTCATGATGCCCGGACTGATTGGCAGGCTTGATAACAAGCAATTAAAAAAAAGATGTTTGACTCTGCTGGAAGAAGTGGGATTAGCAGACCGGCTCAATCACCGTCCGGGTGAACTTTCCGGCGGCGAACAGCAGCGTCTGGCTGTTGCCCGGGCATTGACCAATAATCCCAGATTGCTCCTTGCAGACGAACCTTCAGGAAACCTCGATGTGCACACCGCCAACTCTCTGCATAGACTGCTGTGGCAGCTCAACAAAAAATATAATCAAACACTCATTATCGTTACCCATAACAAGGAACTTGCCGAGCAAGCGGATAAAATTATTGAATTGTATGATGGAAATATAAAAAATTATACCCGCAATCATTAAATGAACAGAAGAACAGTATACGTTTTTATAGTGGCATAATATTTGAGATTATGAAGGGGAAAATGAACAAGGACAAACAGAGGAGGGTATAATCTCAATAGAATCAAGTCATGTTCAGCCCTGTTACAAAATAATTTTCATTTTAATGTCATTAATTTTAACCAGACTGTCTTTAATTCTACAATCTTGAAACCAAAACAATTTGAAACGAAACCTCTTGACTCGTTCGTCTAAAAGTCCTATTTTAAAAGGGGAAAATTTTTTGAAACAAAGTAGTAAGAGAATTTGTTAATCATTAAGTTCGACAGTAACAATTAAATCGACGAATTTTTCTGCACTCTTGCAGTTTAACAGGAGTTAACTATGAAAAACAACTTTTCAAGCCGTGTTCAAATGGTCATTCAATTTGCGAGGGATGAAGCGTTACGGCTTGGCCATGATTATATAGGAACGGAACATCTTCTTCTAGGGCTCATACGCGAAGGAGAAGGAATAGCGATTGAATTACTCCATTCCCTTGGTGCCGATTTGGATGAGATCAGATCGGCGGTAGAGGATGCAGGCAGGGCTTCCGGTGAAACAATGACAATCGGCAACATTCCATTTACCAAACGAGCTGAAAAGATATTAAAGAGCGCTTACGTTGAAGCGGAAAAGCACAAGTCCGATATCATCGGCACGGAGCATTTACTTTTGGCACTGGTCAGGGAAAAAGAGGGCTTGGCATCTCAAATCCTCAAAAGCTTTGGAATTTCTTATAATGCACTTTCCGATGAATTGGAGAGATTGCTACAGGGAACATCCTCTTCTGCACCGCCAAATCTTGAAAAGAGTCCCGGAAAATCACAAACACCGGCATTGGATCATTTTGGTCGGGATTTAACGACTCTGGCACGCAAGGGTGATCTCGATCCGATTATCGGACGTGCCAATGAAATTCAAAGAGTTGCACAAATTTTAAGTCGTCGCAAAAAAAACAACCCGGTTCTCATTGGTGAACCCGGTGTGGGCAAAACAGCCATTGCAGAAGGCCTTGCTTTGCGCATTGTGGAAAAGAAAGTACCGAGAATTCTACATAACAAGCGGGTTGTAACATTGGACCTGGGAGCCATCGTCGCCGGAACAAAATATCGCGGACAATTTGAAGAGCGTATGAAAGCAATCATGAGCGAACTGGTAAAATCACGAGACGTCATTTTATTCATAGACGAACTGCACACAATTGTCGGCGCCGGTGGTGCTTCGGGATCGCTGGATGCATCGAACATGTTTAAACCGGCTTTGTCGCGCGGCGAGTTACAATGTATAGGCGCCACTACTTTGGATGAATATCGTCAATTCATAGAAAAAGACGGCGCATTGGAACGACGTTTTCAAAAAGTGCTCGTCGATCCGCCAAATCTCGAAGAGACTCTTGCCATTGTTCGCGGTCTGCAAAGCCGTTATGAAACGCACCACCGTGTCCATTATACCGAAGATGCCATCAAAGAAATTGTGCAGCTTTCGGATCGCTACATCTCGGATCGCTTTCAACCGGACAAATCGATCGACGTTTTGGATGAAGCCGGGGCACGTGTCCATCTGGCAAATATTGTTGTTCCCAAAGGAATAACTACTTTGGAAGAACAAATCAAAAAGATGCGCACTGATAAAGAGAAAGTCGTGCGCGCACAAAACTTTGAGCAGGCCGCCATACTACGGGATCGGGAAAAATCCTTAATCAAAGAGCTTGATAATATTAAAAGCAAATGGAATGAGGAACAAGAGGAATCGTTCGCAACCGTAACTGAAAATGATGTTTCTGCGGTTGTCTCGATGATGACAGGAATCCCGGTTACGCGGGTCGCCCAATCCGAGTCGGAAAAATTGCTCAGGATGCCGCAAGAGCTAAAAAAACGTATTATCGGCCAGGACCGCGTCATCGAAATGCTCAGCAAGGCCATTCAAAGAACAAGAGCGGGGCTGAAAGATCCCTCCCGTCCCATTGGTTCTTTCATCTTTCTCGGCCCAACCGGAGTTGGCAAAACGTATTTAGCCAAGGAATTGGCGCGTTATCTTTTTGAAGATGAAGAAGCTCTGATCAGGATTGACATGTCGGAGTTTATGGAAAAATTTTCCATATCCCGATTAACAGGTGCTCCCCCGGGATATGTTGGATATGAAGAAGGCGGTCAGTTGACAGAAAAAGTTCGTCGGCATCCTTATTCGGTTGTTCTGTTTGATGAGATTGAAAAAGCACACCCCGATGTCTTCAACATCCTTTTGCAAGTCTTAGATGAAGGGCATGTTACCGATGGCCTCGGCCGCAAGGTAGATTTTAAAAACACAATTTTGATTATGACCAGCAACCTTGGTGCGCGCGAAATCAAAAAGGGCGGCGGATTTGGTTTTTCAGCATCGGATGAGGATTCAGATTACGAAAGTATGAGAAGCCGGATTTTGGACGAAGTGCGAAGACTATTTAATCCTGAGTTTTTGAACAGAGTCGATGAAACAGTCGTTTTCCGTCAGCTTCACCGCGAAGATATGCTTAAAATTATTGACATTGTCATCGACGAAATGCTTGCCAAAGCTTCGGAACGTAATATTGAAATCGAAATGACAAAAGGTGCCAAAGAACTGGTTGCAGATCTCGGGTTCGATCCGGTCAATGGTGCACGACCTTTAAAACGTACAATTCAAAAATACATTGAAGATACTATTGCCGAAGAGCTCCTCAAAGGAACATTTTCTGATGGAAGTTTTATCAGGATTAAAAAGAAGGGAAAGGAACTCGATTTCACTGAAGTTGAACGACACAGTCACGCCATTGATTCAGACGAGTCTGCCAAGCCAAAAGCTGTAGAAAATTAATAAAAAAGCATTTGTTAAAAACCTCGGGTTCAGTTTGAGCCCGAGTTTTTATATTTTTACCAAACTTACATCTTGGGATTTTTCAAACCACAAAACAAATTTAAAGTATATTTTTTCAGGGGTTGGGATGTGCGAAGGAATTCGTATCAGGTCAAAAATTTGTTTTCACGCCGGATTAATTTCGCAAAATGTCACGATACATTCTTTCGTGTGCAGGATCGAGGACGAGTAGTGTTCTGATCGGCTCTTTGTTTTTTGCCCGTCTGAAAATCTCCGTCATTTCGATATGATGGGCATCGATGAATTTTTTTGCATATTCGTTTTCAGGATCATTGGAAATGATCTTGTCGAGCATCTTGATTGCTGTCGCACAATGTTTTCGAGCTTCAGCATTATCGACATTGACAAACGAGAGGCCGTAAAAATAATAGTCCAGCATCTCCCGAAAAAGCTTGTGTCTGTCGCTTAAAAAATAATTTACCAGTTCCAAACGCCGATCCCAGCCGTCAATATATCGGCCAAGACCAAACTTGCTTTGCTCGGCAACGTGACGTGCTTTTTCATAATACGGGGAGCCCCCCAGGGTGCTCCACTTGTCAAATTCATGACCGAGAATGATATAAATATAAAAATCGATCATATTAGTGAATGAATTCATAGCATTCTCTTCATGAATGAGTTGCTCCCCACTTTGATAGGCAAACCTCCAGCGTTTGTCTGAAAACTGGATATCATAATTATTATCAATGACGATCGTTCCTTTGTAGCGTTCTTGCGCACCGGAACTCATATCTTCAAGAATAAGTTGTACGTTGATATAGACGATTGTCTGCCAGGGATCTTCATCCCAGTCGTAACTGTTGATATAGTGTTGCACCTTTTCTGCAAAGTCGCGCAACTTGTCCTGACGATCGATAGGCAGCGTGCGAATGTCGGTCGTTACCTCGCCTTCAACGCGCTGCGCTAAGGTTTGGTTTGTAAAAATGAACTGCCCGGCAAAGAAAAGGCATATAAACATGTAGAAGAGAAACGAGTGTTCATGTTTGGGTAACATGAAAATCTCCTGAAAAGATTTTAATCATAATTTATGACAAATTCGTAAAGTCGAAAAGCATGTCATCGCGAGGAGCGGAGCGTGAGTTTACTCCGAATTATCGGAGAAGCGATCCTTAAAAAACTGCACTTTAGCCGACAACCAGATTGCTTCGCTTCGCTCGCAATGACATTTTGAGACTTTTTACGAGAAACTCATTTATAGAAACGATTTAATATCTCACTTTTTATCTATTTAGTCAAGTAAATAGTTATGAATGGTAAACGCAGAATAAAGCTTTTTCGTTCCGGTTTAATTCTCCTTTTCCTGTTTTTAATGAGTCCATTTCAACAGGTATTTGCGGCATTCGAAGATTTGGCCAAAGGAGCCAGACCGGCGGGCTTTGCCGGCGCGTTTGTCGCCGTTCCGGGCTTTGCGGAAAGTTTGTTGGTAAATCCCGCAGCCCTGGCCGTTTTGAACGGCATAACCGTTCATCTCTTTTACACAAAACCCCTCGGTTTGGCGGAAATGCAGCAAGGCAATGCGGTCGTCATTTTTCCTTTCTTAAAGAAAAGTTTTGGCTTTGGTGCGCAATCATTCGGAAATGACAAATACGGTGAGAATACATTCTACGCCGGATTTTCTGCACCGATTTTTAAAAATCTGTTTTTCGGGTCAACCGTTCGTTATGCAAATCTGAATATTTCCGGTTACGGCAGTGCGGCAACTTTTATCGTCGACTTTGGTGCGTGGGCAAAACTAACTCCTTCTGTTTTTTGGGGTACATCGATAAAAAATATTGCCGGTGCAAAAATCGGCAGATCGGGCGAGGAATTGCCGCAGCTCATGACTACAGGATTTATGTTTTCTCCGCTCAGCCAAATTTCAGTTACTTTTGATTTAAACAAGGACACGCGATTTCCCCTGGACATCCGTAGCGGCGTGGAGTACCGGCCGCTGAAAAGGCTTGCCCTGCGCGCCGGCGTTGCCGCAGAACCACAAATTTTTGCGGCCGGTTTTTCCGTGAAATTTAAAAATTTGCGAATAGATTATGCTTTTACCAATCATTCCGAATTGGGCTTTACGCATCTTTTTTCTCTGACTTTAATAAAAAGTCAACGTCGCATTAGAAAACAGAAAAAGTGAGAAAATGTTTTGCATAATAAAAATAAGGCATCTGATCTTTAGCCGGATTTGTATTGTTTTCTGTACTGCTCTTTTTCAAAATACAACTGTTACTCTATCGCAGGAACTCGATCTCGAAAAATTGCTCGAAACAGAAACCGAAACGCAAGACCAGTCCGAAGTGCTGGAATATTTAGCGAATTTGCAGCAGCATCCTTTGAATATAAACACGGCTTCGATGCAGCAACTGGAAACCATTCCATGGATTACACCCTCTGTCGCAAACTTTATCATTTCTTATCGCAAGAAAAACGGCCTCTTTTCCTCACTTTTCGAAATGAAAAAAATACCGGGAATCAATGAAGAGACATTTTTGATTTTGCGCCATTTTTTATCAACCGGAAGAAAACAAAAGCATACTGCGTTCACGATGCGAGGACGGCAGAGAGCATTTGTGCGATTGGAGAGATCAAAGGGCTATCACGAAAAAATATACTCGGGAGGCCGCCAAAAGGTTTATAACAAGATCAAATTCGGTTTAAATGAAAACATGCAATTTGGGATGCTTACGGAAAAGGACGCCGGTGAAAAACCATTCAACGATCTTGGGCTTGCTTTTGCACATATTCGCTGGCCGAAAGTGAAATCGGAAATACTTGTCGGCAATTATACTATGGAATGCGGCCAGGGATTGGTTTTCTGGGGGCCCTACCGTTTTAGTAAGGGCGGCGATCCGATTATGCCGATCAAACAGCGGCCAAGAGGGTTGCGTGCATACTCGTCGGTAGATGAAAATGCAGGCTTTACAGGAGCTGCAGCAAAATCCGGCATTGGGCCGATTGAGCTCATTGGTTTTTACAGTAAATCCCGGTTGGACGCCCGCATTGATTCGGATTCTGTTCAATCATTGGGCAGCACGGGATATCACCGTACAAAAACGGAATTGCGGCAAAAGGACGCCCTTGGAGAAAAAGTGTTCGGCATTTCTGCAACATGGCATTTCAAGTCGCTTGCAATTGGAACGGCTCATCAATTGTCCGGTTACAATTTTCCCGTGGAGAGAAAAGCCGGGCCGGAGCATTTTTACGATTTTTACGGCTGTGAAAACCGGGTCAGCGGCATGAATTTCGATTTTACACGCGGTGTGGTGAATCTCTTTGGCGAAGCGGCACAATCGGCAAATAGAAACAATGCCGTCATTTTCGGCGGCTGGCTGGATTTTAAAACATTTGATTTTGTCTTTTCAGCAAGGCACTACGACAAGGGCTTTGTGAATTTTCATGGATTTTCTTTTGGGGAAACGGATCGGGCAGCGAACGAAAACGGATTTTATTTGGGTTGGAAATGGCGGGTCACGCGGGAAACGACCTTGTCCTTTTATTTCGATCAATTCCGCCATCCGTGGATCAAAGCGTTTATGCCCATGCCGGACAAAGGATGGGAAGCTATGACGATGCTCGAACATCGCATTGGCAATGGTTTGTCGGTTTCCCTCAGGCTCAAAGTGAAAAAGCGTGACGACGCAGATTTTGTTTTCGATGAATTCGGCAATTCCATTAAAAAAATAATTGCCGGGCAGAAAATAAACTTTCGTGCGCAAATGGACTATCAACCACAAAACAAAGTTCATTTGCGCACACGGCTCGAGTATGCTTCGATCGACCGGGACAAATACGGTCTGGATTTTTCCGATCTTCCTGACAGCACAGGAATGCTGCTGTACCAGGATTTTATGTTTAAACCTTTGCCACAGATTTCCATCCGCACCAGATGGGCTTATTTTGATGCCCCGGTTTACGATGTGCGTTTTTATGTTTATGAAAACGACCTGCCCGGCGTCATGCGTCTCAAGTTGCTGTACAAGCGCGGGATTCGCTGGTACCTGATTTTTGCCTGGCATGTAAACACGCATTTTTCATTTTCCGCCAAACTGGAGCGCACCTCCTACGACAATCGGTTTTCCATTGGTTCGGGAAACGATTTTATTCCGGGGAATCATGAACATGCCGTTTCATGTCAGTTGGACTGGCATTTGTAAAAAGAATGACTCATTACTGATTTACCACGATTTTCACCGGCCCAAACAACCCGGCATCAAAAACCGAATCCGGCGGCGGGCCGTTCCATCCCCAGTGGCGGAGCTCGCCAAGATCGTCTTTGAGACCCATTTCGTTGACAACAAGATTGCCGACACGGATGCGCAGACTGTTGCTGCCGGTGTGGACAAATTTTGAAATGTCATACGTAAACGGCGGCCATAGCCGTTCGCCTGCCTTTTTCCCGTTGACCCAGATTTCCGCCATGTACTGTACTTTTCCCAGATCGAGCCGGACAGTCGTATTATTCCGGGGGAGATCAAAGTTTGTTTCATAATCCATAAAACCGGAAAAACGTTTCAGGCCCATGTCGACCCATGATCCAAGCGGGGCGCCGGCAGAACCATTACAAATAAACTCGCCCGCAGCATCGAGGCCTCCTGCTTTCATGGGAACTCTGACGACGACTAGTTTCGCCTTGTCCGGCAAATTTAATTTTTCGCTGTTGATTTTTGTTTCCACCCCATTAACCCATATTTTTGCGTCTTTTGAAATTCCCGGCAAGCGCAATTCTCTTGCCGTCGGCGGTACTTTGATACGCCACCACACCATGCTGTTCCCCTCGG
>JAACEJ010000529.1 GCA_011682565.1 Actinomycetota bacterium
TCATCTTTTGTGTTTTTTCAAAATGTCCGGTGCAGTTTCTGCCGTTCCATTTAACAACATGATAGTCTTCCGTCATTTCAGCATAGAGGAAATCTTTTGTCCCGGGACATTGTAAACTGATCGCGCCGGTAACCCTTCCGCTGCGGGTAATGGTTTCGAACATTTGTCACGATAGCAGAACAATTACCGAAAATTACTATTTTCCCCACTCTTCATTGTTTCTTCATTTTCCGTTATTAAATTTTAATATTCAAAAAATAAGCAACGCCTCCAATGATCAAACATCTCAAAATATAAAAGATCATATAAATTGGGAGTATTCGTTATGAATAATAAAATGAAATTCTGGATATGGGGATTTTTAGTCTTTTTGATCGCATCAAATACTTTGGCGCAGCAATATGGCCGTAACAGAGTGCAATACGAAAAGAAAAATTGGCGGCTTTTACAGTCTGAGCACTTTGATGTCTATTTTTATCAGGGGGGAAAAGACCTGGCAGAGTTTGCCGCCAGCACCGCAGAGAGTTCTTATGTCGATCTCAGCCGGGACTTTGACTACAAACTGATTGCGAGAATTCCTTTTGTCGTTTATCGATCGCACAATGATTTCAGTGAAACTAATATCTCCAGCCAGGTGGTGGGAGAATCAGTCGGTGGTTTTACCGAGTTTTTAAAAGGCCGGGTCATTATACCTTTCGAAGGCTCTTATGAAAATTTCCGCCACGTTATTCACCACGAACTCACCCATGCGGTGATGCTGCAGATGTTGTATGGCGCAGGGTCCGGAGCCATTTTAAGAGGCGTTTCAAAAATGTCCCCCCCTCTCTGGTTTACCGAGGGATTGGCTGAATATGAGTCGCTTGGCTGGGATACGAATTCGGACATGTTTGCCCGTGATGCGACGCTGCACGGATACTTGCCTCCCATTCCCTATTTGCAGGGTTTTTTAATTTACAAAGGTGGGCAATCGGTTTTGTTGTATATTCAGGATACGTATGGGCCGTATAAGCTGGGCGAACTTTTGCACCGAATGCAGCATTCCAGAAATTTTAACAAAGCCTGGCAACAGGCCATGAACGAACCTCTGAAAGAGACGAGTAAAAAATGGCAGCGCTCTATGCGGAAAAAGTACTGGCCGGAAATTGCCAACCGCAAGGAGCCCTCGGATTATGCTCTGGCCTTAACGGACCATGAAAAGTGGCGGAATTATATTAACAACAGTCCGGCGCTGGCACCCAACGGAGACCGAATTGCTTTTCTATCCAACCGGGCCGGGTATTTTGATATTTATTTGACATCCGTTACTGAACCTAAAAAAGTAACGCGCCTCGTCGCCGGTCAACGAAAATCGAATCTTGAGGAGCTACACTGGTTGCAGCCCGGCATGAGTTGGTCGCCGGATGGCCGTTTCATTGCCTTTGCATCGCGAGCGGGAAAAGAAGACGCCCTGAATATCATCGATGTAAGCCGAAAGAAAATTGTCCATTCTTATAAATTTGGATTGGATGGTTTGTTTTCACCGGCGTGGTCACCGACGAACAATGAAATCGCTTTCGTTGGTATTAAAAACTCCGAGTCCGATATTTATCTTTACAATCTCGACACAAAAAAGCTAACGCACGTGACGGATGATGTTTTCAGCGATCTCGAACCCACATGGTCTCCCGATGGCAACGATTTGGCTTTCGTCTCCGATCGCAAAGAGAATGTGGAACCCAAAGAATTACGAAAACCAATTCAAATGGTCGGATTCGATTATAGAACCACAGATATTTACCTTATTCATAAAAATGGTTTCGGAATGCAACGCTTAACGACGTCCCCGCAAAATGAAACTTCCCCGCAGTGGTCGGCTGATGGAAAATACCTGCTTTATGTTTCGGATGAAAGCGGTATTGCAAATATCTATTATTGGAATCCAAAGACAAACGAGAAAAAAGCTTTGACAAATTTGCTCACAGGATGTGCGCAGTTGTCCTGGGGACGAAACAGTGACAGGTTGGCCTTTACTGCGTTTTCCAATGGCGGCTATGATATTTTCTTCTGGGCAAATCCTTTTGCTTCACAAAATAAAATTGAGCAGCCGGTAAAAACCGCATTTATGAAGGAGTTGGATGCAGGCCGTCGTATCCCGGAAATTCCTCAAACAAGCAGCGAAGGCGAGATCATCACAAGACAGGTACAGCAAGAACGGGATTTTTCCGACTATGTTTTTGGTAATGACTTTAGAAGGGGAATAATCGGAAGATCTAAAGCGGACTCGCAACGTGTCAAATTACCCCTTGCGGATTATAAAGAAGGCGGAGAGTACAAAGTACACAAATATAAAACGAAATTCGGCATTGACCATGTGGGCATGAATGCCGGTTATGACCCGATTTTTGGTTTGCAGGGTTTGACGGAATTAAGTGCCAGCGATGTTTTGGGAAATCACAAGCTCACATTGGGAATCAATTTCATCAGGGACTTTTTGAATAGTGATTTTCTTTTTGCTTACCTTAACCAGAAAAATCGACTAAGCTGGAGCATTTCCGCCTCGCAATTTGTCTATTTTTACGCAACAAATTTTGGCTATGTCCGCTTTGCCAACCGTGGGGCGAGATTTCAGGCGTCATACCCGATGACGCGATTTAAAAGGTTCGATCTCGGGCTGCAATATATGAACATTCAACAGGACTATATAAATTTTCCGTTTCTGCCGGCTTACAACACCAGTGTGTTAATGCCCAGCATTTCATTCACAAAGGATAACTCGATACCGGGCTATACCGCACCGAGCGCCGGCCAGAGGTATTATGCGAGCATTAGCGGCAGCCCCAAAATCGGCACTGCAGGAAGAGAGTTTATTTCCACTTATACAGACCTTCGCCGCTATTTTGCCATTAATCGGGATTTTTCCTTTGCACTTCGGTGCTCAGGCGGGGCGAACTTTGGCAAGAATGCGCCTCTTTTTATTCTTGGTGGAATGCGTAACTGGTTGAATTATCGCTATAGTACAAATCTCGATGTAACGACCATTAGCGATTATTTTCTCTCGAATCTAATGATGCCTCTGCGCGGAGCTGATTTGTATCAGATGGTCGGAGATCGCGCTTTTCTTTTGAATTTTGAATTTCGCTTTCCGCTGATTCAATATTTCGTTATGCGTTTTCCTCTGCCACTGGCATTCCAAAATATACGCGGACTCTTTTTCTGGGATGCCGGTTCCGCCTGGATGCACAACGACAACTGGAGACCCTTTGAACGAACCGCTAACAATCGCCTCATAGCGCGTGATCTGGTTAACGGTTTTGGCTATGGCGTTCGGATCAATTTAGGATTTTTCCTGATGCGCTTCGATGCAGCATGGCAGACGGATTTTTCGCACACCAGTTCGCCGAGGTTTTATTACTCTATCGGCGCGGATTTCTAAGTGATCGTTTTTATAAAGTGCTTAAAAAAGGTGAGGGAATCATGAAAAAGAAAAGTGCAATCATTTGGTTTGGAATATTTTCTCTTCTT
>JAACEJ010000530.1 GCA_011682565.1 Actinomycetota bacterium
GCAGTATTTATTTGTTATATTATTCTAAATTGTTTATTCGATGCAGGAGAAAATATGAAGTTAAAAATAATCATTGAAAAAGATGAAACAGGGTACTACACGGCAGAAGTACCCGCCCTTCAGGGTTGTTTTTCACAGGGTAAAACAATTGAAGAAGCCAAAGCAAATATTAAAGAAGCTATTGACGGTTGGTTTGAGGTTATGAATAACAAGATGGAGCCCAGGAAAAAGATATCTGAAGTGTATGAGGAACTTGTATGAGCCCCAAGATCAGACTTTGTTCTGGTGCTCAGGCAGTCAAGAAACTTCAAAAAGCTGGGTGGAAAGCAGCTCGCCAAAGGGGGTCTCATATCATGATGACAAAACCAGACTATCCATTTACTCTATCTATTCCGCAGCATAAAGAATTAGGTGTTGGAATATTATCAAAATTAATCAAACAAGCCAATCTCTCCATTGATGAATTTAATGGACTGTAGCATTAGATCGCCCGCTATGAGTGTAATGGACGAAAAATCAAAATGTGATATTCATTTCCCTCCGTCCCAAGTTGTACTTGGGACGGAAGTAACGAAAAAAAGCTTTGCTTCAACTTTATAGCTATGGGAAAATTATTGAACTAAAACTGTGCTGTTGCAGCTCCCGGGAAGCAGAGCTTCAATACGCATGTTTCGTCCCAAATACAATTTGGGACGTAGGAGAACATAACAATAAAGGAGACAGATTATGCACAGGTATGTTTGCATCTTGCTCATCCTGTTTCCTCCGTCCCAAGTTATACTTGGGACGAAAGTAGCGAAAAGAAGCTTTGCTTCAGCACCATGGCTATGGAAATATGTTGAACTAAAACTGTGCTGCCGCAGCTCCCGGGAAGCAGAGCTTCAATACGCACGTTTCGTCCCAAATTGAATTTGGGACGTAGGAGATAATGTCGTAATGTGCGATGCACATAACAATAAAGGAGATAAATTATGTATAAATATGTTTTAAGCATCTTGCTCATCCTGTCTGTTTCATGCAATAACAGGATTCAGCAAGAACAGCTTTCACACGATAATTCAAAAAACTTTGATCTGGATGGCAGGCACAATTTTTCACCGGATGATCAATGGCTTGTTTACGATACCCGTCCGGCAAAAGGCGGCATTGCGGCGTGCAAAACAATCGAAAAAATCAATGTAGTTACAGGGGAGATAAAAGTTATTTACAGGACGAAAAATCCGCATTCGTATGGACCCGGCGTGGGCGCGGCAAGTTACAATCCTGTTGAGAACGAGGTTATTTTCATTCATGGCTTGCAGAATTGCAGCGCGGAACGGCCTTATGAGCATTGGCGCAGAACAGGGGTTATTATCGACGAGAGCCATCCGGATGTGCCGATTTTCATGGATGCGCGGGACGTTACACCGCCGTTTACCCCGGGAGCATTGCGCGGCGGCACCCACGATCATGAATGGAGCGGCGACGGCGAGTGGATTGCGTTTACATACAATGACGCGATTATGCATGCATTGCAGGAGAAAACGGGCGAACCGTGGGATTTACGCACCATCGGCGTTTCAAAACCCATCGGCCAGGTAAAAGTGGATCACCATCCCGACGGTGAAAATATTGACGGCCTGTGGTTTTCCGTGCTCGTTGTCAGGGTCGTTCCCCATCCTGTGCCGGGTTCGGATGAAATTAGTCATGCTGCCGGCGACTGCTGGATCGGTACGCGTGGCTATCAAAAGCCCGGGGGAAAAATGCAGCGAGCAAGAGCCTTTCTCGGCACTGTGCGCAACCAAAAAGGCGCGCCTGTTGACGAAATTTTTGTCGTCGATATTCCGGAAGAAATAAACAAACCCGGTAACGACGGGCCGCTTGAAGGAACCGCCACAACTTTTCCAATGCCGCCCAAAGGAACCGTACAACGTCGCTTGACTTTTACGGCGGAGACGAAATATCCCGGTTGTCTGGGTACGTTGCGCTGTTCTCGAGACGGGAATCGCATTGCCTATCGCAAAAGAGACAAGAACGGTGTTTTTCAGATATTTTTCATATCACCGCTTGGCCGGGATTCGGTGCAGGTTACGCATCATGAATCGAATGTTCAGAGTGACGTTCGCTGGAGTCCGGATGGAAAATTTATCTATTATGTCTGGGATAACAGTATTATAAAATGCAATGTTCAGCCCGGCGACGGGTTTGGGGATTTCATAAGAATGACCGCCAAAAGCCCGAAACCGCCGATAAATGTGGTATTGTCCCACAACGGAAAAATAATTGCATTTAACCGCGAGGTGAAATCGCAGGATGGAAAAGAGGTGGTCAAACAAATTTACAAACTGGCAGTAAAATAGTGTGTTTTCGATTTCATGGGAACGACACGTCGAGACACTCTTTCCCGCAAATGTCGGATTAAATAACGAGTTGCAATGTGCGACGCACCTCCAAGGTGCGTCGCACATTGAGTTACACACTTTTTCCCCTCCTATTTCTCCATACCGGCTATTTTTATCAATGGTCGTAACTTCGGCGCATTCTCCAGGCTTTTCATCATCTGCAAAGCCTGTTCATCCTGTCCGCTGAATTTTGCTATCGCCCATTTGGCCAGTGTATCCTCCGGGGATGCTTTTTCCCATTTACGCAGCAATGACATGGCCTGGTCTTTCCGTCCCTGTTTTCGCAGCGCCAGTGCACTGATTAAGTTGTTCGGGCCGGGATTGGCTTGGTATTGCTGCGTCTGACTTACAATTTCGGCGAGCAGTTTTTCGATTTTTTCTTTCTGTCCCATTTTTTCCCGGGCAATCATTTCAATGTAATCCTCAAGCCGTTCGTCCACATCGTACGGCCTGCCGACGCCAAGGCGTTCCGGCCATTGGCGCGCATTTTCCACGTGCGCCAAGGCTTGTTTCCATTTCTTTTTTTCAATGCCTTGCAAGGCCGCCATCAAGTGCGCGTTGCGATAAATGGTGTGACTTTCACTGGCACCCTCAAAAGGCAGAACGTTCAGCTTGTCCATTACGGAAAGGCAGTCGCCATATTTTTGCGAATTGTAGAGCGCTTTTGCGTAGGGCAGTCCCAGGCGATAATCTTGCGGATGCTTTTGGAAAATTGTCCGGATTGCTTTTAATGCATCCTGTTTATCCCCGGCTTTGTTATAAAAATCGGATAGCATCACCCAGGCGCGCCAATTCGATTTGTCACGTTGTATCGCCTGTCGGCAATCGTAAATGGATTGCTGCACGTCTCTTTCAAAATTTGCGCGGGCAAGATAAAAGGGCGCGTAATCCGGCGTGTCGCCGCATTGCCGGAACAATGCTTCTGCGTCATTCCGCCTGTCTTGATTCCAGTCAATGAGGGCGAGATAGTATTTTGTTTTCCAGTTGCTGTCTTTCTGCAAAGCCCATTGCAGAACGCGGCCGGTTTCATCGCGGAAAGGAAACACAAGATCAGAAGCACATTTTTCCGCTTTCTGCAAATACGCAGAACTTTTCTCTTTCATGTTTTG
>JAACEJ010000531.1 GCA_011682565.1 Actinomycetota bacterium
TTTTTATTAATTTTTCATATTTATTCAAACTCCAGCCGTACCGTCTCGATCGCATATTTGCCCACGTGCATATTTATCACACCACCTTTCTCAACAGCGATCGGCGCCTGGTCTTCTTCGATGATATTCGTCAGCGTAGCGCGGCGGGTTCCGGCAGGACATTTGATGGAGACGTTCGTGTCCCGGCCATCTGTTTCGTAGCAACGCAGAATAATTCCTTTTCCGTCCTCGGCTTTTTTAACAACAGTCACCAAAATATTGGGAGCGGAAACCTCGATAAAAGATTGCGAGTCCGGCAGATTGCCCCGATTCGATTGGCCTTGCCGCACCAGCAGCGGCGTATTGTGCTCCCAACCGAATTTAGCCGCGTCGTGCGGGACGAGAGTGTTCCGGTGCGTCCGAATGGAAAAGCGATAGGGATGCACGCCTTCCTGGGTAAAGTACAGGTTTTGATCTCCGCAACTGAAAACGCTGCGTAAAAGAATCGGCTGGATGACGAAATCGCTTTTGAGCAGCAGCGGGTCCTGCATGGCGATTCGATGATAGGTGCGGTAAGTGCGCGTGGCGTCGTCAAACATGGAGAATTCCGTTTCCGGCATCGTACCTTTTATGGAGCGGGCATCATGGAAACGGGGATCGAGTCTGTCTTTCGTGTCAAAGGGCGTCACCTCTGTGGCCAGGGTAATCCCCATGTGAGCATTTGAGAGATCGATCCAGTTGTTCGTGCCGCGCACCGTGGGATGGGCAGCCATGGCATAGGAATTTTCTTTGCCATACTCGACCATGCCAAAGGGTACTTCGTAGGTCAGCCGCGGCTGTTCAATTTTGAAAGGGAAAACGGCATTGACTTGCACCGCTTTATACCCGTCCCAATTTAAAATTGTTTTCAGGTCAATGCGCGGCACCGAAGCATAGAGTGAAATTTCCTGGGTTCTGCCGGAATTTATGATTGAACCTTTTACCCGAATCGTCGCGCGCACCTGACCGGATTCCACCAGCGTGACGGACGCCGGTTTTTCCGCCATTCTCCAGTTCTTGTCGGTAAATTCTTCCGCCTCATCTACGCCGAGGTTTTCCATGGCGATGAGTTCGTTGCCCTGGTATGTGCTGCTATTGAGAATTTCACGCTTGTTGGTTTTATCAAAAATACTGATAATCCCGCCCGTGCTCGTGTCGATTTGCACGCTAAAAAACTGATTTTCCAGACGCTGTTTGCTTGCGACCAGCGTTGTCGATGTTTTTCCTTTCCCCGGCACGAGATAACAAGCAGTATAACCGAGTGCCGGAACCTGCGCCATGAAAATGACTTGAGCGCGGGCGATGCTGCCGTCGGCATGTGTGGCCTGTACCTGGATTTGCAGCGGGATGTTTTTGCCGTCAGCGTCAAGCAGGTGGAGATTACGAACGCCGGGCTCGTCCAGGGTGATAATATGATCGATAATGTCGGTGCGCGGCCAGGCGAGACTGTTGAACACGACGAGCGGGATGCCGGTATCCCGACAGCGAATATTGGAAACGAGGCTGTCGAGTGTTGTGGTAACGAGATCGTCGGCAAGGCGAAACGTCTGCCGCGCCGTGGCCAGTTTGATGGCGTCGCTGATGTCGCCGTCGGTGCCGCCCCAGTTGTGTTCGTGCACCCACAGCTTACCCTTCCACGCCGCGTTGACGGCGATACGCGGATACTCGTAATTTGCGAACAGCACATCATTCATCGCCGAGAATTTTTCGGCAGCGGTGATGAGCGGCTCGGCATGACGCGTGAGCATAAAAGCGTCGTTCTCGACCGACTGGGTGCCGTCCCACCAGCAGGGCAATTCACCGGCTATTGTCTGCACCTTTCCCTGATTCTTTTCAAGCGCATCCTCAACAGCCTGAAAATACTCGACAGTCGACGCAACCTTTAGGCGGGGAGAACCATATTTTTCATTCCAGCGTTTTGCGTTTACAGCGACCCGAGGATCGGGGATGGAGCAATCGGAGCCGTCGGCCATTAGAACGACAGGCGGCAGATGCCACTTTTGAATCTCGCCCGCTTCCGCTTCAATGAATTTCTGCGCGCTTGCTTCAGCCCGGGGAAAATCGGTGCGAAGAATCGTTCCTGCGCCATAGCCTTCCGGACAGTGGGTGACCAAAATTTTCGAGCCGTCGGGTGCCTGCCAGCGAAAAATCGCCGGTCCGACATAACCGGTGACATTGAGATTGTTTTCATGGCGCATCAGCACCTTCCAGATGATGAAATTTTTAATGCCTGCTTTAGCCAGAATTTGCGGCATCTGCAACGTATGACCCGGTTCGTCCACGTTCCATGCCATTTCAGTGTTCACGCCAAAAGTGTTTTTCAGCCACAATTTGCCAAAGTACAAATTTCTAATCAGACCTTCTCCGCCCAGCAGCGCCTCGCTGGGACCAAAATAGAATCCCCCGCACTCTAAAATGTTCTTGTGCAAAAGATTCTTCACCTCTTCCATTCGTTCGGGATAGCGGCGCAAAAACTCGCGAAAGACGAACACGTCCTCCTCGGAAAATCTGAAATTCGGCAAATCTTTGAGGATATTGATCGATTCGTGTATCGCCTCGACGTTCAGGTTGGTGCTCACCTCCGGCGTGTGCGGCCAGGAAAGATCGGCATGGGAATGAGGGACGATGTAAACCTGAAGATTTTCATGATTGGGAAGCGCCAGCCGTTCTGCCTCTATGTGGAAAGTTTTTTGTCCATTCCCCGAAGCCACGCGGAGATCGGCTGTGATTGTCTCCGTTGCATTCGCCAGCGCTATTTCCGAGTCCACAGGCAACTGAATGGCCTGGCCGGGTTTAATTTGCGCAAATGTGGCGCGGTTTCCTTTTCTTTCACCACCCGACAGCACATCAAAAAAGACCGGCCCGACCGGTTCATCCGTCGCATTAAAAACCTGCACCGAAAACAGATCGGCAATTGTCGAGTCGGAGATTTTTCTGGAAAGCCGCGAGGCGACCGGCCTGCGCACAAAGATACGGTTGTCGATGGAGATGAGTTTTTCAAAACGCGCGTAGAGCCACCAGTTTCCTCCCACCTGATCCACCTTGGCGAGAAGCAGGTTCCTGCCTTTCTTCAGGATAACGGGCGTTTGGTCGGCATCCGGCCCGCTGCCTCGCGGATCGGGATAGAAAAAGACCAACTTGCCGTTCAGCCAGACTTTCAGACGGTCGTTGCTGCCGGTCTTTAACAGGGCGGGAACCTTTTCATCGCATTCGATGACTGCGGCCGCATAGGCGATGTTCTTCTCGTTCGGAAACAGGAGGGCGCGGAAATCCAGTTTACCGGAACCATCCGCCCTCATGTTCTGCCACGACACCGACCCTTCCGGAACGGACGAGCTGGCATGACGCAGAGACGGTGAGGGATGAATGCCGGTTTCGCCGCCGTGTTCGACGAGAAAATCCGTATTAATGTTTTGGCCTCCATTGTTCGGAAATGGCCCGCACACCAACCAGTTGGTGATGAAGGC
>JAACEJ010000532.1 GCA_011682565.1 Actinomycetota bacterium
AAACCTCGGAACGGATTTACTAACAGAGGAAATAGGATAAATGACAATACTAAAATCGATGGTTGCAAATACAGCAGCAAGGTCGGCAACTGAAATAGTAAACAGGCTGGGAGCCGCAATATTCTGGATTTTTATTGCGCGATACCTTGGGCCTTCCGGTTTGGGATCATTGGCATTCGCCCTTTCTTTGTACAATCTGTTCAGCGCAATTTCAACGCTTGGACTGAATGCAGTGGTCATTCGTGATGTATCGCGCGATCATAGCAAAGCAGGGCAGTATTTCGGCCACACGATGATTTTGGGATTCATATCGTCCATCGTCTTTGCCGGGTTGATGATTCTGACTGCGAAACTGATACACCCGGGCAAAGACACATTGTTCATTACAATCTTGCTGGCAATCGTTATTGTACCGACATCCGGCTTTATCTGGAGTCGCGCCATACTTTCCGCGGCAGAAAAGATGGGCTACATCGCCATCGCAAAATCAGCAGAAAACATATTCAAAGTAACGCTGGGTGTTTTCTTTCTCCTCAATGGCTGCGGAATTCGCACTATCGCCCTGATCGTCGCAACAAGTAAAATCGTTTCATTCGCTATTTGCTATTTTTATGCATACACACAAGTCGTCCGGCCGCAGTGGAAAATACAGCACTCGCTGGTAAAGTACTTTATCAGACAGGTACCGTCGTTCTCGATGATCGCTATTTTTAACGCCCTGTTTTGGGCATTGACAGTCATCCTTTTAACAAAACTAAAAGGAGAAACCGAAGCAGGACTTTACAGCGTAGCATTCAAATTTGTTGATATATGTATTTCTTTTGCTGCCGCCTATGGGGGAGCGTTATTTCCGGTGAGTTCGAGAATTCTAAAAACAAATCCTGATATGTTTGAGAAATTGTTTAAAAAATCCATTAAATATATTTCAATTTTTACCATTGCAATTGCCGCGGGAACGAATATTCTCGCTCCCAATTTGATACACTGGTTATTCGGCCCGGGCATGCACGATGCGATTCCCGTGCTACAGGTTTTGATTTGGCTTATCGTGCCGTTTTCATTCATCCCGGTTTTTGCATATTCTCTTATTAACAACCACTTGCAAAACAGGGACCTGACAGCAAATTTTCTTGCAACAGCCTCGGTGCTTTTATTTAACCTGATACTAATTCCACAGTTGCACGCGCTGGGCGCTGCCATAGCCACGCTTGCGGGATGTGTTGTCTTTTTCACAGTTGAATTTTACTGGGTGGAAAAAGAACTGTTACGGCTAAAGTTCTCAGCAGAGATGTTGAAACCGATTTTTGGCGCAGTTCTAATGTCGATCGCGGTTATAACGCTCAAAAACATTCATCCTGTCCTGGCAGTGCTGGCCGGAGGATCAATTTACATCGGCTTTTTATGGTTCTCACATACGATTACAACTCATGAGATTGCATTACTTAAACAGCTCAGATCAAATTAGCATTAGAAAGATGGATAGAACATGAAAAAGCAACTCGACTTGAAACCTAAAATTTCAGTGATCATTCCATCACACAATCGACACCTTGTGTTGAGAGATGTTTTGCACGGACTTGAAAAACAAGACTGTTCGAAATATAGCTATGAAGTCATCGTTGTTGATGATGGATCGACAGATGAGACCGCAGAGTTTTTAAAACAGTTTTCCAGGCAAACGACAATGAATTTTCGTCCTGTCATCGGTAAATGCGGCTCTGCGAGCGCCTCGCGGAATTTGGGTATCAACCGTTCCAAAGGTGATTATATCCTCTTCCTGGACGCAGACACGATCCCTGAGGAAACTCTGATTCTCAGGCATTTGCAGCACCAGAACCATTTTGGCGACTCGAAAGTTTGTATTCTCGGCCAAGTGTCCATGGCATCCGAATTGAATCATGCCGATCAAGCCAGACTTTGGGAGACAGAATTTAACCTGGAGCAAGCGGAACTAATCGAGTTGGAGTGGTGGAAATACCGCACGGCCAATACGTCTATAAAAAAATCGCTGCTCAAACGATTGGGTGGGTTCAACACCAAATTACTGGCAGCAGAAGACACAGAATTAGCGTATCGGCTGTCACAAACGGACGTTCGCTTTTATTATGACGAGTCTATTGTTGCGACACATTATCATCCCATCGACCTTGAGAATTATTTGCATAAAGCCTCGGTTTATGGGCAGGCGGTGGGGCGTTGGTACCAGATGAATCCGGAACTGCGGCGCGACCTGGTGATGCGCTATGGCGTTTTCGCTGTCGAATTGCCACTGGAATCAAAAATTAAATATTTTATACGATCGCTCATTGTCAATCGTGCAACTTTACCGGTCATCGTTTTTCTTGGCAAACTTGTCCGCCGGGACTGGTTTATGGCATCGGATGTTCTTTACAAGTGTGCTTACAAATACAGAATTCGCCGCGCCTTTCGGCAATCAATGGCCGCGGTAACTAAATAATAAACCTTTTTAACGTGAACGAACTCTTAGACAAAGGTGAGATATGCGTGTATTAATGACAAACTGGCTGTATTATCCTGAATTTTGCGGGGGTGCCTTGCAAAGCCACAGGCTGGCGCGAAGATTAATTAATTTGGGCGTAAATGTAGAAGTTTTAGCCGGAACGGATAGACTGAATCTCGTCGGCTACGGTGAGGTAGACGGCGTGCCGGTCATAAGAGTGTTGCGCAACAAGAGCACTTGGCGTCACAAAACGGCTTATGCCGGGGAAATTTTCCGTTACATTTACAAAAATCAAAAAAGATACGACATACTCCATGCGCACGGTTTTCATGCGCCCGTCAGCCTGGCGGCCAAAGCGACCGGCATCCCCCTGGTGCAAAAAATCACCAACCAGAATGTGGACGACCCCGTGTCGGTACGCGAAAGAAAATTCGGTTGGTTTGCCTCAAAAGTCTATAATTGGGCAAAAGTGATCGTCCCGACTTCACCGCTATTGGAAAAAACCTGCCAAACAGGTTTGGGTTCAAAGACAAGATACGAAAGACTGTCGAACGGCGTTGATACGGAATTATTCAGTCCTGTACCGCCGGCAGAAAAAGCTCACATCCGAAACAGGTTGAAAATATCACATGATAAAATTGTGCTCTTAACAGTCGGGCTGGTAAGTTATCGTAAAGGCATCGACTCACTTATCAAAGCTGTCTATACCCTGACCGAAACTTTGGATGAAGATCTTATGTTATGGGTGATCGGCCCGCAGCAATATGCAAAGGGTTTCGGTCAATATGATAAAGAAGTCGAAACCTTTGTGAAGAAAATAAAAAAAATGATTTCCTTTTACGGGCTTGAAGATATTGTGTATTTCAAACAAACACAAACTCATGTTCACGAATATATGCAAGCGGCTGATATTTACATCCACCCCAGCAGACAGGAAGGACAGCCAAACGCCATCTTAGAGGCCATGTCGACCAGTTTGCCCACAGTTGCGAATATCATTCCCGGCATCACCGACGAAATC
>JAACEJ010000533.1 GCA_011682565.1 Actinomycetota bacterium
CACCATTGAAATTGAAAAGACTTCCGATTCCAACGCGGAAATGCAAATCCATGGCAACGAGCAAATCTACGGCCGCAATTATTATCAACGCTCCAGTTTTGGCCTGATGGATTTTTTAATTCTCGGCTATTTATTCCGCCCGCATACCATGTATGCATCCCCCTGGAGCTATGGCCGCTATCCGCCGTCATATTCTCCGTACAGGACAATGCCCAATAACACCTACAGAAGCAGAATGAACCAGGCGACACGAAACTCATCATTTAGTCGTACATCTTCATCGGCGATCAGTTCAACGGTGAAATCACCCAATTCCGGGAAAGCTGCCAGAAGTATTCGCGCGCCTTTAAAAAACCCGACATCTTCTCAAAAACAGTTTCAGGCGAGAAACCCCTCGAAACAAGTGAAAAGCGGCGGTTTCGGGCGCAGGAGCACTTCAAGAGCACGTTCTGTCCGCCGCAGTTCTTATCGAAGAAGCGGCGGTTTTTCCGGTGGAAAATAAATAGAAATTATGTGGCAGAATTAAAATGGAGAACAAACAATGAACGAACTGATCTCAAGTTTTTTTAATATGGAGCCGGTGTACAAACTGTGGCAACTGGACGGGCCGGCTTATTTGTTTACATTCCTGGTCATCCTGGTGCTGGCCAAGCTTCTTTATGATTTGTTTACCCCATTCAAATTGAACCGGCAGCTCACCGAGGTTGACAACAAAGCCGTTGCCGTTTCTTTTTCCGGCTATATGTTCGGAATTGGTATTGTGATGCTCGGCGTCATTTCGACCGAACCGGGAATTGGGGCTGCCATTGCCTCCCGACAGGAATTGTATAACGACTTGTTCAACACTGTCGTTTGGAGTTTGATCGGCATCATTTTGCTCAACATTGCACGAATCGTTAACGATCATCTTTTGCTCGGAAAATTCAATAACGTCAAAGAACTCGTGCAAGACCGGAATGTTGGTACGGGCGCAGTGGAATGGGGCAGTTATGTCGGCTCCGCTTTAATCATCCGCGCAGCACTTTTTGGCGAAGATGTGAGTTTCTGGGTTGGGCTGGCAAGTACGCTCTTGTATTTTGTACTGGGACAGCTTGGTTTTATACTTTTTGGCTGGATTTACCAGCGCATCAGCCGCTTTGATTTGTATGCCGAAATCGAACGTGACAATGTTTCCGCCGGTGTCGCTTTTGGCGCGAGTCTGACGGCTATCGCGATTTTGCTTTCCGGCTTTATCGTCAAGTATGACTCGATCCCCGGCTTTGTCGTCTGGTTCATTATGAGCCTTTTTTTCCTGATTGTCAGCCGCTATCTGGTGGACAAACTCATTCTTCCCGGCTCCCTGCTGGATGAAGAAATCAGCCGCGATCAGAACTGGGGTGCAGCGCTCGTTGAAGGCTGCGTTGCTATTGCCATTGCCCTTTTTCTCGTGCCGGCGTTTTTGAGCTGAGATGTATTCGGATGCCGGATATCAGATATCGGATAGCAGATAACGGATCAAAAATCTTCTATTATCCGGTATCCGGCATCCGTTATCCGGTATCTGCTATCCGTCTTTTTTGGAAAAAACAAGAAAATATGCTTGTAAAAAACGGAGCTTACTTTTTGAAAAAATATACTTTAACCGAAGATCAGAAAATGCGTTTTGCAGGCTTGTATTTGCTGGAATATATGATCAACACGCCGCACGCGTTTTCTCTCTTTTTGGACGGAAATGACGAAGACCTGGAATCGATCCTGGAATGGCTGCTGGCGCAGAATTACATTCAGATTAAAAATAATGAAAAATACATCCCAACGCCGGAAGGGCGCAAAGAACTGGAAAAGTTCATGGCGCGTTACAGCGAGTACCTCACCATGTTTGATATTTTCAGCGCTGTGGACCTTGAGAAAGGCAAATTTGCTTTTTCAAAATATTTTAAATTCGACACAGATGAAGAATGGCAAAAATACTTGCACAAGAAACGCTGGGACGACCTCCGCGTTGCCGTGGCTGATTTCAAAAAAATGGATCCTGTCGAAATCGTTTTTATGAGTTTTATCAGCGAACACCGTTTTGGCCGTAATGCTTCGGGCTGGCAGTTCGATCTCCTGCTTGGTTCTGTCTGGGATGAAATTCTGGAGATTTGCAATGCCGCTGTACAATGGGAGGATTTGGGATTTGAGGATGAGGAAGGCATCGTACCCGCCGAAGAAGTGATCACGGACATCATTCAACAGGGCACGGAAATCATGCTCGAATTATTGCGCGAGGAAGAAAAGCGCAGCGACTTTCATTCATTCACAAAAGTATCCAACGGCGAAGTGGATGACGAGTTCTATGTGGATCGCGTTAATCCGCCGGATTACGACATGGATCATTACCAAAGATACCAGGATCCGTACTATAAAAGTTCTTCCTGGCGAAATTAAATTATGACGATATTTTATCGGTTATACAAAAGATTCTTCAAAAACACTTTTTTGCAAAAACGCGGCACCAAGGTCATCGTCCTGGCAATCACGCTGAACCTGTTCTTTGGTGCTGTTTTTTACCTTGCTGAAAAAGACGCCCAAAAAGGTCTGACTTTGCTGGATTCCATCTGGTGGGCCATGGTCACAATGACGACGGTCGGATACGGCGATTTCTATGCGCAGACACCACTCGGTCGTTTCATCATTTCGTACCCGTGCATGCTTGTGGGCATCGGCATTATCGGTTATCTTGTGGGCGTCGTAGCTGAGAATATGCTGGATCGTGTGTCCAGGAAAAAGAGAGGACTCATGCATATCAAAAACAAAAATCACATCATTATCTGTAATTTTCCGCATATAGAAAAAATTTTCCGGCTCGTTGAAGAACTGAAAAGAAGTTACGTCTATCAAAGGGCACCTGTTGTTCTGCTCACGGATGCGATTGAAGAACTGCCGGAGGAACTTAAACAACTGCAAGTCCGCTTTGTCCACGGGGATCCCGTGCGCGAGGAGGCGCTCAACCGGGCAAACGTCAGGGAATGCAGCGGGGTTTTTGTGCTGGCCCACGATCCGGGCAATCCCAATTCCGACGAGAAAACATTTGCCATCGGCACCATCATTGAAATGATTGAACGGGAGACCAAGCGTCCCATCAAAACCGTGGTGGAACTGGTGAGCAAAGAAAATTTAAAAATGATGCAACGTTCCCGCGTAGACGGCATCGTATCTTCTGACGGTATCATGGATGGGTTGATGGTGCAGGAATTTCTCTATCCCGGAGTCAATGATATCGTGCATCAAATTATCACCAACGCGGTTGGGAGTCAGTTTTATATTTTTGAGACAAAACTGGTGGGATTAAAATTTGTGGACCTGCAAATGGCGATTATACGCCATCCGGCCAATGTACAACTTCTCGGTATTTCACGCAAAGGCAAAAACATCCTGTCTCCGCCGAGGGATACCATTGTTCAGGAAGGTGACCGGCTCATCATTCTCGCCGGCAAACGCAGCGATTTTGAAGATAT
>JAACEJ010000534.1 GCA_011682565.1 Actinomycetota bacterium
CTCGGCATTTTGATCGGCCTGACATTAAGGAGCATGGTTACAACATCAATGCGGAGTGAAATAACACGCCAGGGAAAATCTATTTTGCGCAACCTGTCTGATCGCCTGAGTGACTTAGTTCTCTTAGACGACTATTACACCGCCCAGCAATCGATTTCGGATGTTCTGCAAAAAGAACAGGATATCGAATATATCTATGTAACCAATAAAATCGGTCAGATTTTTGTCCATACCTTTTCAAATGGTTTTCCTCCGGACCTTGTGCACTGGAATCCCCTTTTGGATAAACCCTTTTCGGCTCAACTGCTTGATACTGAAAAGGGACATATAAGGGATCTGGGATTAAAAATATTTGATGGCATGCCCATTGATTTGCATATTGGGATACGGGAAGAAAGAATAGCTCAGACGCTGAAAAGAATGCGGGATGTGATAATAGCCCTGACTGTTTCCGTTACTTTAATCGGCGCGGTATTATCTTCCTTGTTTTGTAAATTTCTAACAAAACCGCTTTACAAACTTGTTGATTTCACCAGGCTTCTTTCGAAGGGCGAATTCGGCGAAAGGGTGTCGATTAAATCGAGAGGTGAACTCGGAGACCTTGCGCAGACATTCAACAAACTGTCAGATGAGCTTAAAACATATAAGGAAAAAATGGGAGCGTCTTATAAACAATTGCTCCGCACGGAAAAACTGACTGCTTTGGGACGGCTTTCAGCAGGCCTGGCCCATGAACTCAGAAATCCGCTTACTTCTCTTAAGGTATTATTTCAGACATTAAGTAATAATCCAAAAATGACAAAGGAAGACATAAACGTTGTACTATCGGAAGTAAATCAGATGGATGTGCTTCTTGCAAGATTTTTAAGTTTTGCAAGACGTGATGAATTTAATTTCGAAGATGTGGATATTAATGCAGTTATTAACCGGGTATTAGACTTGACTCGTTTCCAGGTGGAAAATCAGTCAATAAAGCTGATCCGAAACCTCTCTGAGCTGCAAAACGTTAAAGCAGACCGATCAATGATTGAACAAGTTTTCATGAATCTTATCATGAACGCCATCGAATCCATGCCCGCTGGCGGTGTCCTGACTATTTCAAGTTCGCTGGATAACGGTTTTGCGATTGTCCAAACCCAGGATTCGGGCAATGGTATTCCTGAGGAGATCCAGGAAAGGGTTTTCGATCCTTTTTTTACAACAAAAAATGATGGCACCGGACTTGGACTTTCAATCGTGCATAATATTATAAACCTTCATAATGGCGATATTAGCTTAACTAGCAATAGGGACGGAACGACGCTTACCCTGAAGTTTCCGGTGGAAAAATGAAACAAATCCTTGTCGTTGATGATCAAAAAGCAGTCTGCTACTCTCTAAAAAGATTTCTGGAGTCTGAGAATTATACGGTTCAGACTGCTAACAGTGGTAAAGAAGCCCTGCTTTTTGTAGAAAGTTCCGAACCGGACCTGGTATTAATGGATGTAAAGATGCCTGAAATGAATGGTCTCGAGGTACTGGAAAAAATAAAAGATTCCTATCCAATGGTTCAAGTCATTATGATGACCGCTCACAGCACAACTGAAAAGGCAATCCAGGCCATTAAAGCCGGAGCCCATGATTATTTGCTCAAGCCCTTTGATAACCATGAGTTGCTTTCACGGATAGAAGATGCTCTTAAAACGAAAGCAATGACGACGGGAGTCGTTTCTTTTGATATTTTAGAAGAGGAAACCGCCGGCAACAGGATTATTGGGAAAAGCCCGGGAATGCTTGAGATTTACAAGCAGATCGGGAAGATTGCACCCACAGATGCAACCGTCCTGATCATCGGAGAAAGCGGTACGGGCAAAGAATTAATTGCCAGGGCAATTTACCATCACAGCAGCCGGTCAAAAAAACCCTTTTTGGCAATTAATTGTGCCGCAATACCCGAGCAACTTCTGGAAAGCGAGCTATTCGGTTATGAACCCGGGGCTTTTACCGGTGCAAATTTTAAGCGCATCGGAAAGTTTGAACAATGCAACGACGGGACCCTCTTTTTAGATGAGATTGGCGATTTGCCTTTTTCTCTGCAGGCAAAGCTTCTGCGCGTTTTGCACGACGGCAAGTTTTCCCGGCTAGGCGGATCGCAAACGATAAAGTCAGATGTCAGAATCATAGCTGCCACACATCGAAACCTGGAGGAGATGGTAAAAAACGGCACCTTCAGAGAGGACCTCTTTTTCAGAATAGCTGTAACGAACATTGACCTTCCTTCTTTAAGGGAGAGAAAAGAGGACATTAAAGATCTGGTCCAATATTTTATCCAGAAATATAACAAACAACACGGCAAGGCGATTAAAGGCCTTACACTGGATGCTTTAAAAAACTTGGAAGAATACTCATGGCCCGGAAACGTCAGGGAATTGGAGAATACAATCCAGAATTTGATGGTATTTTGTAATAATGAATTTCTGACCCTGGAGTGCCGTGAAAATCCCTTCAATCAGCGCAAATGTTGTGAAAGTATTGATGATGCAATTAAAAACATTGTTGATTTGGCTTTTAACGATAAAACCTACGGGACCTTTCAGGAAATAATAGAAAAAATAGAAAAAACCATGATCCAAAAAGCATTGGAGCTAACGAACGGAAACCAGGTTCGAGCTGCAGAGTTATTAAAGATATCCCGTAATACTCTTAGAAAAAAAATGATAGATACTCCCGTTTAAATATCTGCTCAACTCCTGAACACCTGCCCAAATATTGAACATTTTCTTTACCTCCAAAAATCATAACTCTCTGTAATTTATTATAAAACTTTTTGGCATAATTATTGCCAATAATCTCATTTGTATCAATCTATTTCTTGAGCGCTATTTTAAATTCACCATAAAATAAGGAGGCCTTTACCATGATTGAAAATGAAAAAAATGTGGGGTCCAGGAGGGATCTGCTGAAAGCTGCGGGTGCCCTGGCAATTGGAGCAGCCGCCACGAATTTACTTGCCCCAAAAGAAGCGCAGGCTGCTCGCGCCAAAGCCCCCCGCTGGGCAATGGTCATCGATATTAGGCGATGCGTTGGATGCTATTCCTGTCAGGTTAGCTGCAAGATGGAAAACGCATTCCCCATGGAAAATTATGGCGCCTGGGTACTGGCACTGGACAAAGGACAATATCCCGATGCCCGGAGGGTTTTTCTGCCTAAGTTGTGCAATCATTGCGAAGGAAACGAGGAGGACAAAATTCCCCCGTGCGTTAAGGCTTGTCCTGAATACCCGAAAGATCGTCGGAAGTTTATTACCAAAGATGGCAAAAAGATTCGTTATCGCAACGGTGCCACCTACAAACGCCCTGATGGGGTAATCCTGATTGACAATTCCCTCTGCATTGGGTGCGGCAAGTGCATTGCAGCCTGCCCGTATGGGGCACGCTCTTTTGACAAAAGGATAGTTGCCGGAAAAGACAAGACGAAACATGGGGTGACAAAATGCAC
>JAACEJ010000535.1 GCA_011682565.1 Actinomycetota bacterium
ATTCACAACGACCCGCTGATTTTCAGTTCATTGCTCTTTGAACTACGCAGCATATCGAATATCATTCCGCCAAAAGTAAAACTTATCGACTCGATAGAATTTGCGCTGGCACACGAAATCAAAAAAACACTCGATATTGAAAAAGAAGAAAACAACTTGGTTGTGTTTTTTGCAAAATCATTTACCAAAGTTTTTTTCATGCACGGCGAAAAAATCATCACCGTTCTCCCGGCAATTCTTGAAGGAGCCAAAAGTGAAAAGGTTTGTGAAACAACTTTTTCAAAAATACTGTTCGAGTTTTCATCGGGGAATATCGGCGTAATTGGTCGCGTGATTTTGATGGGAGAGTATGAAGATTCGAGAGCTTTTGAATTTTTCACGAAAAAATTTTCAACCTTGCCCATCCAAAAATTTGCTACAGGAAGAGTCGGCGTTTCTCCTGGAATAAAAAATGCAGAAAAATTACACGAATACACCATTCCGATTGTATTGGCCGCCAAATCTCTGGACAACAAAACATCTGCCCCCTACAATATGAACTTTCTCCCGCGCAGAATCCAGGATAAACAAGCAGTTTATAAAATTGCCTGGCATGGTGTGGTTATGCTGACTATTGTATTTATTTGTGCGTTTCTTATGACCATGCAGCTTGTAAAAAATGCTCAGCAAATCAGCAAAACCAAAACAGACATCAACTATTTGAACATGACAGAACAACAATTGGCTCCTGTGGAAAGTGAAAGCGACAGCCTTTTGGCAAATATATCCAGGCTGGAAAAACAAACATCGTTGTTGGATTCATTGGTAAAAAACACAACCCGTTGGTCTCCGGTTTTGGAAACATTTTCCAATGCGTACAGCAAAATTGGTCGTTTTTCACTCAAAAGTTTGACATCTCAGGCACATGACGAATTGATAGCTGATGCAATGATGACAAAACGTGAACAAGTGGCAAAACTGGAAAGAGCAATCAATAACAGTATGATTTTAAATGTAACCGAGACACAACCGGATATAAACAATGCCCTGAATCTCCAAATTCAATGCAAAGTGGGTAAAGGAAACCCACAGGAAAAAGAGAAAACAGGGCAAAATAAAAATGAAACGATAAACTAATCCCGGGTAATGCTATGTCGTATGCCGGAAGAAATACTCTGATCATTGCCGTTTTTTGGGCTCTCCTTCTTGGTGTTGGTTTCTTTTATACTAACCATCACCAAAGCAAGGTTATAGCGAAATTGATCACGCAAAAAAAACAGCTTTCCCAAAGAGTCGAGGAGCTTAAAAAAACAAAAGCGCAGTTGGCCCAACTGAAAGTTTATTACAGTCATCTCATCGAGTTGAACAGCGGGAAGAATGGAGTCATTCCCTCGCAAGAATCTCCGGGCGAGACCTTTGATTACCTTTTGCGTGAGGTCAAACGTTCCAAAAATCCTCTTGAAATCAACCTGACGTTTGAAAAGCAGGATTCGGTATCTTCAGTACTGAAAAGAACTTACAAAGTTGACGGAACGGGACATTTTGTTGATATTTACAAATTGCTATGGTTCTTAGAAAATGGTCCCGTTTTTTACAGTGTCAAATCGATAGATATTTTCGAAGCAAATAATAACGATGAAGGCACATATTCGAGCCCTGAAAAGACAAAATATGCCTTCGAAGTTGAAAGCTTTAATCGGGAGGACGGGCCTAAAATAACAGAAATTAATTGGGAAACCGGCAGCCCGAAGCCAATGGCTCGTTTAATGAAAATATTGCCGGGGAGGCATTCTGCCCCGTCACCCAACACTTATCCTAAAAGAAATTTGATGGCCAGAAAGAGACCCGATACCAGGACAGCATCGGCGTACAAAAGCAGGAGCAGTTCTTCGACCGGAGTTTCGCTCGGCCAGATACTGGCGGTTACACCCACATCGATCGTGATAAAAACAAGAGCAGGAAAAGTAATAAAATTACGTGTAGGGGATAAAATCTCCGGCGGGTATTTACGCGAAATAAATTCAGCAAACAATCAGGCAATATTCGAAATGAATGACGGTTTGAACAAAAGCGAACTCGTTCTTGGAGTCAGCTCAAAATAATGAGAAAAAAATCATGAAGCGGAAAAAACTATTATGGTACGTTGTCTTGTTGTGTGTGACCGGATCGCTCGCACAGGCGCAGGACTCACTGCCGAGGGAATACGTCCCTCCAGTGGAATTGGTTTCTCTCAAAAGTGATCTGGATTTTTCCATTGCCATGGATTTATTGAGTGAATTTTCAATAAAATTTTCAGGCAAACCGATTCACGATCCGCTCAAACGCACCGGTCCCATCGGCATAGATATCCAGCAAACACCCTGGCAAAAAGCGTTGGGATTGATCCTGAGCAAACGTGGGCTTTGGTATGTAGAAAAAGCCCACTTTTTCGAAATCATTGTTCCGAATGAAGAGCAATCCGGCTTTAGCACAACGCCGGTGAGCAAGCTTGCCGAAAGTGAAAAACTGAGCCCGCTGAGCCGCGAAGTTAAAATCGAGGCGACGTTCTTTCAGGGTGATCGCACATCACTTAAAGAAATCGGTATCGACTGGAGCACGTTCTATCAGGGAGAAGTAGACTTGACAGCCAAACAAGTCGGTGCACTTTCTTTGAATGAAGATGTCGTCAGTTTGAATATCAAAGTCCCGAACAAACTTTTTGGAATTGACATCAATGCGCTGCTGCGAATTTTTGACTCGGAAAATATCGGCAAAGTGCTCGCTCAGCCACATATCGTTGTTGTTGAAGGAAAAGAAGGCAACATCCAGGTCGGCCAGGACTTTTCAATAAAACAGAGAGACTTTGCCGGCAATATAACAGACAGATTTTACAGCACCGGCACCATCATGCAGGTTACACCATTTATTTTTCAGGATAAAGATAAAGGCTCTCAAATCATATTGAAAATTCACGTCGAACGAAGCCAGGCCTACCCGGACGTTGTGAGTACAATCATCAAAAAATCGCAAGCTGATTCTTATGTTCAATTGTACGATGGAGAGGAAACGTTGATCGGGGGGCTCTATTCCACGGAAACCGCAGCCTTGAGAAAAGGAATTCCACTTTTAAAAGATCTGCCGTGGTGGTTTTTGGGAATACGCTATCTTTTCGGATATAATCGAAACGAGGCCATTGAAAAAGAACTGATCATTATTATAAAAGCTTCTCTCCTGCCGGATGTGATGACACGTGCGAGGGAAAGCAAGATCAGTCAGCAAAACAGAAATTCTCTGGAAAACCTTAAACTAAAAATTCAACAAATAAAGAAATCCAATCTGATAAATCAAAATGCATTGAAAAGACCGGCCAAAAAAACAAGAAATTATTCTTCTGCTGCTTCAGGTTCCCAATCTATGCATTATAATAATCAAACGCCCAAGAACAAAAATAGCAGGAGAACTGTTACACCGGCAAAAAAAACAATCCGAAATTCAACCAAAATTTTTAGCGGTACTAT
>JAACEJ010000536.1 GCA_011682565.1 Actinomycetota bacterium
AGCCGCAGCAATATATGATGACCTGAATGCAACGCAAAGTCAATCCTACGGCCCGGAAGCCCGCGGCGGGGCAAGCCGATCTGAAGTTATTGTTTCGGATGAGGACATCGACTACCCAAAAGCAGTAAACATCGATCTCTTACTGGCTCTGACGCAGGAATCCTTCAATAAATACAAAGATGACATGAAGCCGGGCGGAATCATCATTGTCGATGATTATGCTGTTCGCGATGTAACAGAAAATGGCTACAAGGTATACAAAATGCCGATTATCCAGTTAGCCCGTGAAAAAGTTGGCCGAATTTTGGTTGCCAATATTGTTGCGCTGGGAATTATCGCCGGTATTTCGAAAATTGTTTCCGAAGAAGCTTTGAAAAACGCAATAGAGGCACGAGTGCCTAAAGGGACTGAGGAATTGAACCTCAAAGCATTTCAAATCGGCCTCGAGGCGTCTCAGAATCTAAACTGACACTGCCAAAAACAACCATGACTGTGGAGAAGAAATGGAAAGAACGTTTACCATTTTAAAGCCGGACTGTGTTAAGGATGGCCATGTCGGAAAAGTAATAGACAAAATCCTTTCCAGCGGCTATAAGATTATTGGCATGAAAATGATGAAAATGACAAGGCCGGTTGCAGAAGGATTTTATGAAATACACAAGGGTAAATCATTTTTTGAAGAGTTGATTCTTTTTATGACGGAAGGCCCCTGCATCGTTGCCGCACTTGAAAAGGAAAATGCTATCGAAGATTATCGCACTTTGATGGGGGCAACAAACCCATTAAAGGCTGCGCCGGGTACAATCCGCAAGGAATTTGCTGAAAATATCTCCAGAAATGTTGTCCACGGCGCCGATTCACCTGAGAATGCAATCCGCGAAATCGCATACTTTTTTAGCACAAGTGAATTGATTGGCAATACAATTTAAGTATTGTTTAACCCGATTGATACGATCGGGTTTTTCTTTGGCATTTTCAGAAAAATATTTTCTGAACAGAGTTCACGAAAAACCAAATTTATCTTGACTCTTTATCCATTAATTGCTAAATTTGATGTCATTTTTCAGAGGCTGTATAAAGTGTTAGCTCTTAATATTGCTCATCTTGATGAGGGGCATTCCAGCCAAATCCGGCAAGTCACTCCAGAAGAATTGGAGTTGGAAAATGATGACGTTTTCATATCTCCGGTCGACATTCGTTTTGAAATAGATAAAGTGGGACATGAATTCTATATTAAAGCGAACATAAAAACGAAAACGCATCTTTTATGCGATCGCTGCGCAGAACCTTATGACGAAAATTTGGATGAAAGCGTCAGAATCGTTATTACAAGTGATTCTGAATTTGGAAATCCTGAAGAAGATATTTATTCAATCACGGCGTCATCGACAGAAATCGATATAACAGAGTCCATTAAAGAGACATTGCTTATATCTCTGCCGACAAAGAGGTTGTGCAAAGCCGATTGCAAAGGATTATGTCCTGTTTGTGGAACAAAATTGAATTTTGAAACATGCTCTTGTAAAACAGATGAAATAGATCCGCGCTGGGAAGCGCTGAAAAAATTAAAGGGAAATGAGAAAGGATAGTATTAAAATAAAATGGCACTACCAAAAAGAAGACACACAAAATCGCGACGAGATAAACGCAGAGCAAATTGGAATGCGGCAGTTCCGACCGTCGTTGAATGTTCAAACTGTCATCAACCCAAATTACCTCACCGAGCCTGCCCAAACTGCGGTTATTATAAAGGCCGTTCAATATTTCTGCCACGTGAATCTTGACACCTTATCCGCCGAATAATTTCATTGAAATTCCTTCTTGGGAATTTCGGCTGGTCAACGTGCAAAATTAACTTCCGGAGTTATATTTTGATAAAGATTGCTTTAGACGCTATGGGGGGTGATAATGCTCCTTATGATGTGGTGCATGGAGGCATAGAAGCAGCCCGAATATCTAAAGACAGATTTGAGGTTGTTTTTATTGGTGATAAACAAATTGTTGAAAAAGAGATTTCTCGCCATTTTCGTATTAAGGAATTGCCAATGTCTGTCGTTCATGCTTCTGAAAGCGTAGCAATGCATGAGCATCCTTCTGATGTTTTGAAGAAAAAAAAAGATTCTTCTATTGCTGTTGCAATGAGATTGCATCAGCAAAAAAATGTCGATGCGGTCGTTAGTGCGGGAAATACCGGAGCAGTTATGGCCTCAGCCCTTTTCGTGCTAAAACGAATCAAGGGCATACGCAGGCCTGCAATTGGCTCTCTTTTGCCGTCGCAAAATGGTGCGACTTTGGTGATCGATGTTGGGGCGAATGTTGACAGTCGTCCTCAGGACTTGTTTGAATTTGCATTAATGGGAGATATTTTTTATTCTCATTTATTTTCTGTCCCGCATCCCAAAATCGGCCTTTTGAGCATTGGCACAGAAGCTGTCAAAGGAAATGAGACAACAATAAAAACAAATGCATTGTTTGAAAAGGGTGGATTTAATTTTATTGGAAACGTTGAAGGTGGAGATATTCTTGGCGGCAAAGCGGATGTTGTTATTTGTGACGGATTTGTCGGAAATATTATGCTTAAATTTGCGGAAAGCCTTCACGGACTATTTAAATCAAATTTAAGGCGCTTTGTTAGAAAATATTTGTTTTCTCAGATTGGCGCCATTTTAATGAAGCCTACTTTTGATGGCATTCGTAAAGTTTTTGATTATCAGGAATATGGCGGGGCACCTTTATTGGGCGTTCAGGGGTCATGTATTATTGCTCATGGCCGATCTACCCCGCGTGCGATTAAAAATGCAATACTGGCAGCATACAAAATGGTTAGTGAGAATGTGAATGATAGCATTCGCGAAAAGTTGTTCGAGATGCAGGAAATAAACAAGGTTTATTAAGATTGGAGTCGTTTTGAGTAAGACGCCCAAGTCGATGATCGTTGGAACTGGTATGGGAATTCCTAAAAAAGTTCTTACAAATAAAGATTTTGAAAAAATTGTTGATACCTCCGATGAGTGGATCACTTCCAGAACCGGAATGAAAGTACGACACATTGCCGAAGATGGCCAACTGACATCAGACATTTGTGTGGAAGCAGGGCAAAACGCCCTGAATGATGCCGGACTAACAGCAAAAGACCTGGATGCAATTATTGTTGCGACAATAACGGGGGATGTTGGGTTTCCATCTACTGCCTGTTTCGTTCAGGAAAAAATGGGCGCTGTCAACGCTGCGGCAATGGATATTGGTGCTGCCTGTTCCGGCTTTATTTATGCGCTGGACCTGGCGGACTCGATGATTGCTGCGGGAAAGGCGGAGAATGTTCTCATTATTGGCGCGGAAACCTTGTCGAAAATTACAGATTATACAGATCGGGCAACATGCGTTTTGTTTGGTGATGGCGCCGGAGCCGCAGTAATGCGTCCGGCAGTTGATAATCACGGTGTGCTGGGAACTTTTATCAAAAGCGATGGTCG
>JAACEJ010000537.1 GCA_011682565.1 Actinomycetota bacterium
AATATGCTTTGATTGACCGGCTTGGCAACCTGCTCTCTCCCCTGGCAATTACCAAATCGGGGGAATGGTATGACGAACGCATTGCTGATTTGCTGCCGTGGGATTATCATCCAAAGGAAAAAAATGAATAGATAGCCAATTTCAGCAATCGATGATAGAATTTCAATTACGGGTAGTTGCAAGAGCTAAATATCAGTCGTCTGCAGACAAGACTTTACTGTAATTTCTAAAATGCTTTATTTTTAAACACCGATTTTCATTGATCGACGTCAATTTTTTTCTTGCAATTAACATAGAAAAGCTTTTATTTATCAGAAAATCATTCGTTCGAGAACAAGGCGGGAGATCGTGGGACAAACCAGTATCCTTTTCAGATTTGGCGCGGCGCTTTTCATTGGAATTCTGATCGGCTTGCAGCGCGAATATGCTTTCAACAAATTAGATAAAAATCTTTCTGCAGGGGTGCGCACTTTTGCTTTAATGGGGCTGACCGGCAGTGCTGCGGCGTTTTCTTCCGACATACTGAAATCACCCTGGCCATTTGTGAGCATCATTGTTATCTTTGGGGCATTGCTCAGCGTTAACTATTTCATCGAAGCATGGCGCGGGGAAGCCGGTATGACGACCGAAATTTCAGCGGTACTGACGGTGCTTGCCGGTGCGCTGGCATACTGGAATCATGTCACGCTGGCCGTCGCATTAGGCGTCATTACTGCGGTTTTGCTCTCTGCAAAAATAGAATTGCACAGTTTCGCCAGACATCTCACCAGAGCAGACGTACTCTCCACACTAAAATTTGCCGTTATCACCGCAATTATTTTACCTGTTCTTCCCAACAAAAACTACGGTCCCGAACCTTTTAACTTGTTTAATCCCTATTCCGTCTGGCTTTTTGTTATCCTCATTTCAGGAATCAGTTTTGTCGGTTATGTTCTCATAAAAATTGCCGGGCCGAGCAAAGGTATCGGCCTCACCGGTTTTCTCGGCGGGCTGGCTTCCAGCACTGCCGTGACGTTAAACTTTGCGCAACGCAGCCGCTCAAATCCCGAGCTGGGGAAATCCTTCGCACTGGCCGTTCTCATTGCCTGGACGGTCATGTTTCCACGCATTCTTATTATTGTTTTTGCTCTCAGCAGCGGCCTAGCGAGACAACTCCTCCTCCCTGTCACGATCCTGATATTTGTCGGCGCAGCATATTGCTTTTATCTTTTTCGGGTTCTTCGTACGGATAAAAGTAACGAGCAGGTTTCTTTCTCAAATCCTTTCGAACTGGGGCCGGCAATAAAATTTGGCGTGCTCTTTTCTATTATTTTATTGATATCCAAAGCGGCACAGATATACCTTGGAAACACCGGAATCTACATTGCAAGCATGGTCTCCGGTATCGCAGATGTTGATGCGATCTCCCTGTCGGTAACAAAACTGACTCAGCAAGTGGGAGGCTTAAACTTTACTATTGCAGCAAGAGCGATCATTTTTGCGTCCATTGCCAATACATTTTCCAAAGGCGGCATTGTTATGGTCGGCGGTTCGAAATCCCTGCGACGTGCCGTACTGCCGGGATTTATCCTGATTTCAATTTTCGGAATTCTAACGGCTTTGTTCATCTGACAAATATCTTTTAACCAAACAACAGGCCTCATGCAGAAAACACCCCAATCCATTCTCAAAACTATTTTTGGCTATGACGAATTCAGGCCGCTGCAAAAAGAAATTATTGAAAATATTCTGCAAAGAAAAGATACGCTGGTCATCATGCCGACCGGCGGCGGCAAATCTCTTTGTTATCAAATTCCTGCGCTGATATTCGACGGCCTCACCATTGTTATCTCTCCCCTCATTTCTTTGATGAAAGACCAGGTGGAACAACTCGTCGAATTGGGCGTCGATGCAGCATTTCTGAACAGTTCGTTGTCTCCGCAGGAATACCAGCGTACGGTAGATAAAGTCAAAAATAAAAGCCTTAAATTGCTTTATATGGCTCCGGAAGGTCTGTTGACAGACAAAATTTTAACTCTGCTTTCCACGCAAAAAGTCGATTGTCTGACCATCGATGAAGCGCATTGTATTTCCGAGTGGGGACACGATTTCCGGCCGGAATATCGTCAACTGGCCAAAATAAGAAAAAAGTACCCACGCGCTGTCTGTATTGCCCTCACTGCGACGGCAACACCGCGAGTACAAAAAGATATTCAGGTGAATCTTGAGTTCGACGCATCCAATGAATTTATTGCCAGTTTTAACAGGGAAAATCTTTTTCTGGAAATCATTCCAAAAAATAATCCGGCAATGCAGACACTCGAATTATTAAGAAAATATCCCGATCAATCAGGAATCGTCTATTGTCTCACCAGAAATCAGGTCGATGAACTTGCGGCTTTCCTGGCAGCGCATGATTTTTCGGTCAAACCATATCACGCCGGTCTTGCAGATGACGATCGCAAGAGAAACCAGGAATTGTTCATCAAAGACGATGTACAAATTATTGTCGCCACCATCGCCTTTGGCATGGGAATTAACAAACCAAACGTCCGCTTTGTCGTCCATTACGATTTACCGAAAAACATCGAATCGTATTACCAGCAAATTGGCCGCGCCGGCCGCGATGGGCTGCGCTCCCATTGCCTGCTTTTGTTTGGCTATGGCGACCTGCAAAAGATCAGGTATTTCATCGACAAGATGGAAAATGAAAGAGAACGGCGCATCGCTTACATCCATCTGGATGCATTGGTTGGGTTGGCAGAGACACAAATTTGCCGCCGCATTCCAATGCTGAATTATTTTGGCGAAAATTATCACGAGCAAAACTGCGGCATGTGCGATAATTGCGTCAGGGGTAAAAAAGAGATGGTGGATATTACGGTCGCTGCACAAAAATTTCTTTCCTGTATAAAAAGAACAGAAGAACTTTTCGGCGCGAATCATATCGTTGATGTGCTGCGCGGTTCCGAAAATAAAAAAGTCCTTGATTTTGGGCACCATCATCTTTCCACCTACGGTATCGGCAAAGAATACAGCAAACAGCAGTGGCTCCATCTCGCACGGCAATTTATCACCAATGGTCTGCTAAAAAAAGACTTGCAGTACGGCAGCTTGAAATTGACTGAAAAAGCGACCGCTGTTCTTTTTCAAAACGAAAAAGTTATGGGAATGGTTGAGGAAGAAAAGCCCGCCTTTTCCCGCATCCGCGATATCGATCTCGATTACGACCGTCCGTTGTTCGATCTCCTGCGCAAGAAAAGGAAAGAAATTGCCGATCGCCAAAATTTGCCACCCTATATTATTTTTTCCGATAAAAGCCTGATGGAGATGGCAGCATTTTTTCCGCAAAGCCGTCGCAGCCTGCTGGATATGCATGGTGTGGGTGTAACAAAAATCAATCGTTATGGGACGGCTTTCCTGGATATTATTTGCAAATACTGCGCAGAACACCACATTAAAGAGAAACAAAAAAGCGGGCAAGCGGATATT
>JAACEJ010000538.1 GCA_011682565.1 Actinomycetota bacterium
AGGAGCGGAGCGACGAAGCGATCTTTATAAAACAGCACGTTAGTCGACATCCAGATTGCTTCGCTTCGCTCGCAATGACATTTTGGGACTTTTTACGAGGTTCTCATCTAATTGATAGGCGCAAAATACAATAGCTTTAGTAAAGCTATTTGTTACGCCGAAAAGAAAATCATTGTAAAAATAAGGTCTGAAAAAATGATAAGAAATATAGACGAAACGACTGAAGCTGTTGTCGATTTTCCCACGCCTTCGGCACCGCCGGAAACGCTGAATCCCTGGTAAGCGCCGATTTGGGAAATGATCACCGCAAAAACCAGGCTTTTCACCAGACCGGTTAAAAAATCTTTGAGCAAAATGGCTGTGGCCGTCTCGTTAAAATACGCAATAAACGGTATTTTCAAACTAAAGACCGCCAGAGAAAAGCCGCCGGCAATGCCGAGGAAATCAGCCAAAATTGTAAGGCACGGCACGACGATAATCATAGCAAGGGTTCTCGGAACGACCAAAAACCCAATAGGATTAAGCGCCATGGTTTTCAACGCGTCAATTTCCTCCGCTACCTTCATTGTGCCGATCTCCGCGGCGATGGCCGAGCCGCTTCTTCCGGCAATGATGATAGCTGTGATGAGCGGCCCCAGTTCCCGCGTAATAGACACGCCGACAAGATCGGCGACATAAATCGAGGCACCGAATCGTTCCAGTTGATAGGCCGCTTGCATAGCAATAATCAATCCCACGGAAAAAGTGATAATGCTGACTATAGGAACAGCGTCTACACCTATACGCTCCATCTGGATAAAAGTAAGGCGCCAGCGAATTTTTTTCCCTTTGAACGGCGCGATGAAAATCCAGTAAAGAGATTGTCCGCTCAACTTTAATATCCTGGCAAGATGCGCGATGAAAGAATAAAAACCATGTCCGGTTTTGCCGAAAGTATTTCTCATATCGATCCATTTGCCAAAGCTTCGTTCACATCTCTATGAATTTCGAAAATCTTGTCGAGCCTGGTCAGCTCAAAAACTTCTCTCACATTATCCCGCAAAGAGACCAGACCAAATTTACCTTTATATTTATTGCACTGTTGCAATCCCTCGATAAGAGTCGCCACGCCGGAACTATCCATATAAGGAACTTTTTCCAGATTCACAAGAATTGTCGGTGTTTTTTTCTTCGTGAGTTTCAGGAGTGCCTCACGCACATCCGGTGATGAGTAAAGATCCACATCCCCCTCGATATCCAGCAAAACGTATTGGTCTTTCGTCTGCACTTTGATGTTTAAGCTCACTTTATTGCCTCTTTGGTAACGCTTTTTGCATTATTAGAAAATTACCTTCATCTGTTCCGTTTTTAAAAATCACTCTATCCATAATACTTTTCATAATATGAACCCCAAGTCCACCCGGCCGCAGATCGTTCAGCTTCCGCGATCTGATTTTTTCCACATCTACCGAATTTCCGAAATCATGCATGATGATCTCGAGTTTGGTTGGTTTCAATTTGCAGGTTACAATGATCGGCTGATTTTTCTTTCCCTTGTACGCATGGCGCATGATATTGGAACATGCCTCATCCACGGCAAGAACAATCTTGCTGATCTCCATTGGAGCAAAACCCGCAAGCTGGCCTACTTGTGTTATCGCTGCGCGCAACACACTGAGCATTTGCGGATCACTGGTAATTCGTACTTCAATCTTTTTTGCCATAGATTGTCTCAGAAAGGTGCTACCGATTAAACTCAGAAAGTCATACAAAGTTTGCATATAAATAAACAGGATGTAAACACTTCACACCGCCCAAAATCAACTCCAATCCTACCTTTCTCATTTTCAAACTAAAGGGCCGTTCCATCGTAGAACCATTACGGTAATATCATCGTGCTGCGGCATATTTTCAGAAAAATGCATCACTTTTTTAATGAGAGCATTGATTATATTTTCCGGTTTGCCCTGTTTTTGGCTCGCAAATTCCACCAGACGATGAATTGAAAACTGCTCATTCTTTTCATTCATCGTTTCAATAATTCCGTCGGTATAAAGCATTAAATAATCGCCGGGTTGCAGCAAAATATCCGTTTCAGTAAACTGCATTGTTTTCATAATGCCCAGGGGGGCGCCCTTGTCACAATCGATAAGGCGGACTTTATTATTTTTCCCTGAGACATGAATAACAGGCAGATGTCCTGCATCGCAAAACCGAACACGCCCTGTCATCAAATCGACGATCAGATATTGTAAAGTTACAAACATTCCCTGCCGACTGCGGTCAACCAGTATTTCATTAAGCTTTGTTAATAGATCGGCGGGATCATTCTTTTGCTGAACAAAAAAACGGAAATCACTCATCAATCGTGCCATGTAAAGCGCGGCAGGAACACCTTTGCCGGAAACATCCCCGATAAGAAGACCGAGATGATTCTCGTCCAGTTCGACAGCATCGTAGAAATCTCCGCCCACGGAAATAGCCGGCAAATTTTTAGCTGCCAGTTGAAAACGATCTGCTTTTGCTCCCGGTAATATTTCGGGCATAAAACTTTGTTGAATTACTTGCGCAGATTCAAGTTGCTGCCGCAGTCTCTCCTGTTCCAATTCCATTCGGTGCATCCGGGCATTTTCAATTGCCAGAGAAACCTGGCGGCCAAAAGTCGAAAACAGATCGAGGTCTTGCTCGGTAAATTGTTTTCCATCGGTACGGTTGATCACTTCTGCGACACCAATGATTCGATCCTTTGCCATCAACGGCACGGCAAGAATGGACTTTGTTCTGAAACCGGATTTCTGATCGATTACCGAATAAAAACGGGGGTCTTGCTCAACATCCGAAACAATCAGCGGTTCCTGGTGTTTCCATGTCCAGCCGGCAACACCCTGGCCTTTTGCCAACTGAATCGTTTTCCGCACTTTTTCTCCAACTTGTCCCAGCGCAACCTCACACTCGAGCCGGTTCGTCTTTTCGTTAATAAGCATAACCGAACTGGCTTCCGCGCGCATAACCGACTGCGCTTTTTCCATAACAAGGCCAATCAATTTTTCCAGGTCAAGGGTCGAATTGATAATAATGCTGACCTCGATGAGACTTGACAGATCATTGACACGACTGCGAAGACTCTCGATTTCTTTTTCCGTTGTTTGTTTTACTTTCATACTCGAAAAGATTAATGTGCATCCAACCAATTCTGGGCTGCTCCAACCTCTACTTTAACAGGAACATCCAGCTTCATCGCGTTTTCCATTTCGGACTGAACAATGTGTTTCATCCTGTCGAGTTCGGTTTTTGGTACATCAAAAACCAACTCGTCGTGAACTTGTAAAATCATCTTAGCCTGCAACGATTCCTTGTGCATTCGGCGATGGATGTTGATCATTGCCACTTTGATCATATCTGCCGCGCTGCCCTGAATCGGAGTATTGATTGCAGTGCGTTCGGCAAATTCCCTGATGCGGCGATTATCGCTGCTGATTTCCGGGATATAG
>JAACEJ010000539.1 GCA_011682565.1 Actinomycetota bacterium
GATGAAGGCGCAACGGTTAAAAAGGGACAGACTCTGGCAAAGCTGAATCTAACGGAAATCAATGCACGGGTGCAACAAGCGCAAAGCGGATACCAAAAGGCACAAAGGGATTTTAAACGAGTGAAAAAGTTGTATGCCGAAAGCGCAGTCACTCTGGAGCAGAAGCAGGATGCATCGACAGCGCTTGATATGGAAAAAGCCAACCTTGAGATTGCTCAATTTAACCTGAAACATGCGACAATTGTTGCTCCGCTGAATGGAAAAATATTACGCCGTTTTGCAGAAGAAAACGAGCTAATCGGTCCCGGGCACCCGGTCTTTCTTTTTGCCGCGCAGGATAATGAATGGATCGTCCGCTGCGGTGTTTCTGATCGCCAGGTGCTGCACATAAACTATAATGATTCGGCCAGCGTCACTTTCGACACCTATCCCGGGGAGAATTTCCCCGGGCAGGTTAGCGAAATTGCTCAGGCAGCGGATCCCATGAGCGGAACATTTGAAATTAAAGTGACTATGCAGCAAAAAGGCAAAAGACTGATTTCCGGCCTTGTCGCCGGCGTCGACATTTTCCCGGCAAAGAAGGAAACCTATCAAATCATCCCCATCGAAGCGTTGAACGAAGCAAACGGGGAAAGCGGATATGTTTATACGATCACTTCCGCCAGCCATGCTAAAAAAATCCCCGTGCGAATAAAAACCGTTTTTAAAGGCCAGATTGCCGTCACGTCGGGACTGGAAACCGTTGAAAGTGTGGTAACTACCGGCTCCGCTTATCTGCGGGACGGCGCGCTGGTCGAAATAAAAAACTAAAATGTCCTGAGGAGAATCGATTATGCGTTTGCCCAGGCTGGCAATCGAAAACCACCAATTTACAAATATCTTTATCATTTTGCTCGTCATAAGCGGAATCGTTTCTTTTTTCACTATGCCTCGCTCAGAGGATCCGCAGGTTGCGCCGGCGGCGTCGAGCATCGTCATCATTTACCCCGGCGCTAATCCGAAAGATATGGAAGAACTGGTCATCGATCCTCTTGAAGAGGCCCTCAATGAGCTGGAAGATATTAAGGAAATGTATTCTACGGCTGAGGACGGGTTGGGAATAATCAATATCAAATTTCTCACCGGTAGCGATCCGGACAAAAAATATGCCGATGTGCTGCAAAAAGTTAACGGTACCCGCAATGAACTGCCGCAGGAAATTTTGAGCCTCGAAACGACAAAATGGTCGGTCACCGATGTGCAAATTCTCCAGGTTGCGCTCGTCTCCGAGTCGGCGGCATACCGCACCCTCGAAAAAGAAGCGAAACAATTAAAGAAATCTTTCGAACGCACACCGGGCGTAAAACGAGTAACCCTTTGGGCCTATCCGCAGCAGCAAGTGCGCGTTTCACTTGATATGGAAAAAATCGCACAATATCGCATTCCCCTCAGCCAAATCTTCAATGCGATCCAAAGCACAAACCAAAATATCCCCGGAGGTAAAATTGATGTCGGTGAGAAAACATTTAATATCGAAACAAGCGGCTCTTACTCATCCGTCACAGAAATAGGAAACACAATCATCCATGCAGCAAACGGCAATGTCGTTCATTTAAAAGACATTGCGGACGTGCAGCTTGCATACCGGGATTTGACTTATAAAGCAAGGCTGAACGGCAAACGTGCTGTTTTTATTACCCTGAGTCAAAAAAAGGGGACAAATATTTTCAGCATTAAAAAGGGACTGGAAAAAAAGATAGAACAATTTTCCCGACAGCTACCTCCCGCGGTAAAACTGGTAACCGTCTTCGATCAATCCGAAAGTGTCGCCGCACGCCTGAACAGGTTTTTCTCAAACCTGCTGCAAGGTCTTGTCCTGGTCGGTATTGTTGTACTGCTTGCCGTCGGCTTTCGAGCCTCGATGATTGTTTTGCTGGCCATTCCCATTTCCATCATGATCGGCATTGGCTTCACCGACCTGACCGGTTACGGTTTGCAACAAATGACCATCGCCGGGCTTGTCATTGCTCTCGGTCTTTTGGTGGATAATGCCATTGTGGTTATTGAAAATATTTCCCGCTTTATAAAAATGGGCTACGACGCAAAAGAAGCGGCCGTCCGCGGAACGAACCAGATTGCCTGGGCTGTGGTGAGCTCAACAGCCACCACGGTTTTAGCTTTTGTCCCCATGATGCTGATGAAAAATATTACCGGCGATTTTATTCGCAGTATGCCTCTAACGGTTGTTTATACGCTCACAGCTTCGCTTTTCATTTCCCTGACCCTGACACCGTACCTGTCATCCAAATTCATAAAAATAGAAACAACGACAAAAAATCCCATTCGAAAATTCCTCGATCGTTTTATCGAAACAAAATATCGATCCAGTCTGAATCTTGCATTGGTCCATCCGAAACTTGTTATCGCAGGCGCATTGGTTGTTTTTTCCGGGAGCTTGCTGTTGTTTCCCCTAATCGGAGTCAGCTTTTTCCCCAAGGCTGAAAAACCGCAATTCGTCATTAATATCAACACGCCAAAAGGAACAAACCTGGATAAAACGGATGAAGTGGTGAGATATGTCGAGTCTGTTTTGGCAAAGCAAGATAAAATTAAAAACTTTGCCGCAAATATAGGACATGGAAATCCGCGAGTATATTACAATGTGATTCCCCAAAAAACTCGCAGTACAAATGCACAAATTTTTGTCGAATTAAAAAAGAATAAAAAATTAAATGCAACGTTCATTAAAGATTTGAGAAAAAAGTTTACCGGTTATCCCGGGGCAAAAATAAAAGTAAAAGAATTTGAACAAGGGCCACCTATCGAAGCGCCGATTGTGATTCGTGTGCTTGGTGAAAACCTTGACATTTTAAAGAAAATAGCCGGTGATATTGAAGAAATAGTGAATTCAACCCAAGGCACGGTTAACGTCATAAATCCGTTGAGCACAACCAAAGCCGATCTTCACCTCAAAATCAACCGGGACAAAGCGGGAATGCTGGGCGTGCCGCTGGCCGAAATTGACCGCACGGTCAGGACAGCCCTTGCCGGTTGGCCGATTTCAAAATATCGCGATGCCGAAGGTAAAGAATACGACATTGTCGTCAGGCTGCCCATCCGCGACAAATTGCGTCTTGCCGATTTGGACAAAATATACGTCTCCTCGCTCAGCGGCGCACAAATTCCTCTCAGCCAACTCGCATCGGTGGAATTCAAATCAACGCCTCTGATCATCGAGCATTTTAATATGGAGCGATATGTAATGGTCACCGCGGATATTCGCGGTAAAACAACTGTTGACCAAGTTATGCAAAAAGTGATGAAAAAGCTGAATAGCTACCCATGGCCGAAAGGATACAGGTATGCTGTCGGTGGTGAACTGGAAGCGCGCGAAGAATCATTTGGCGGAATGGCCAAAGCAATTATCATTGCAATAATCGGAATCTTTGCCATTCTGGTTTTGCAGTTCCGCTCTTACTCGCAACCGTTTTTCCGCCATTCCACTCGCGCTCATTGGCTCATTGGTAGCACTGTTCATTACGGGTTATCATTTCTCATTCACAGCGTTTGTGGGGCTAACCAGTCTTGTCGGCATTGTCGTCAACAACTCGATTATTCTGGTGGACTATACGAACCAATTGCGTCGCGACGGCAAACAGATCATTCCCGCTTTAAAAGAAGCGGGAGAAGCACGCTTTGTACCCATTATATTGACAACCTTAACCACCGTCGGCGGGCTGCTGCCGCTAACGCTTATCGGCGGAACTCTATTTGCCCCGATGGGCTGGACAATCATCGGTGGACTTCTGGCATCGACTTTTCTTACACTCATTATCGTGCCGGTTCTTTACAAATTATTTACACGGCCACAGACAAACAGCATAGATACGAACAAATAGTTATTGACATTTTTAGCAAGAATAATAAATTGTAGCAACGGCAGCTAAAAAATTGGTTTCTATTCACATCCGCTTTGAAGAGGGAAGAATGAAGATTTCAAAAAATGTAACGTTTGTCAATTTGTTCGCTTTTATT
>JAACEJ010000056.1 GCA_011682565.1 Actinomycetota bacterium
GTTTGGAAACATTATTTCTAAAAATAAAAAGATGCAAGCACTCTTGCAAGTGGCAGGACGTGCAGCGCAGAGTGATGCCGCTGTTTTGATTACCGGCGAAAGCGGTACCGGCAAAGAATTGCTGGCAAAGGCTATTCATATTAGTTCCCCTCGCAAGGAAAACCCATTTGTTGCTGTCAACTGCCCTTCGATTCCGGAAACATTGATTGAAAGTGAATTGTTCGGCCATGAGAAGGGAGCTTTTACCGGTGCGGTGAGTTCCCGTCCGGGAAAGTTTGAAATGGCTGATGGGGGCACTCTTTTTTTAGATGAAATCGGCGATCTGAAATTTGATTTGCAGTCTAAACTTTTGCGTGTCTTGCAGGAGCACGAAATCGAGCGTATTGGCGGCAGCAAACCGATTTCTGTGGATGTACGCGTCATTTCGGCGACAAATCGGAATTTAACCGAACTGGCGCAAAAAAACCAATTCCGCCAGGATTTATATTATCGTCTCAACGTTATCCCTTTGAACATTCCGCCGCTACGAGACCGCGAGGACGACATTCCTTTGCTGGTGGAACATTTTGTTAAAAAGTACGCTGCCCGTGAACTGATTTTGAAACCGGATTTTATGGAGGCGCTGCTAAAATACTCCTGGCCAGGCAATGTTCGGGAACTGGAAAACATGGTACAGCGCGCCGTTGTTTTATGTCCAACGAACACCCTCGACAGAACATGCCTTGCTTTTGATCGTGAGGCAGATTTTCAGCCCTCATTGCCGCCGGACGAATCGACCCTTGCAGAAGCCGAGCGCCGGGCTATCATTTCCGCCCTGGAATCCACCGGCTGGAACCAGACCAGAGCTGCAGCAATTCTCAACATCCCCCGCCATGTGCTTCTTTACCGGATGAAAAAATTGGGGGTCGTCAGGGAAAAATAATTTTTAGCTAACCAGACAAATTTGCATTGAATCCCCCTCCCCCTCGTTATTATTGTGGAATATTCTACACAGCCTGTAGATTATTCTACATCTCAACATTCTTTCAATTAATCCGAACGTACCTTAATCTCTACAATTCCAATCACCTATCTGATCCACAACTTGTGTGGCATACATTTTGACAATAAAAACGTCAAAATCGAAAATGCCAATCACAATGAGTGAGTGAGTGAGTACGAGTACCAAATTGATTAAATATCTTTTGTTAATTTTCAGCCTCGCAGGTTTCATCCTTTTTTTCCCGATGCGTTTCAGCAATAATGACTGCTGTCTGGGCGATGTTTTGTCGCTGTTCGGCAATCAACATAGTATGGAGACCACTGCCCATCATAACGGCGATGTGGGCTATTTGTTGCATCGCTATGTGTTTCCATTCGGGCTGCTGTGGTGGACGAGCATTGCACTGGGATATTGGAATTTAAAACAATTAATCCATCAAAGAACGAGAGAAAAATATGAAGAATCAGCTCAGTAGACATTTTTTTACCCATTTTATTTTACTGCTTGTTCTTGTGTTCATAATGAACGCAAAAGCGCAGCAACAAAATTCAATACAGCTCAAGGATTATATTCAACAGGCTTTGAAAAATAATCCTGGATTAGAAGCGGCGGAGCAAAAAGTCCTGGCCGTTGAAAGAAGAATTCCGCAAGCCGGGGCCCTGCCCGACCCACAATTAATGCTGGGTTTGATGAATCTTCCACTGAACAGCTTTGCCTTCGATCAAGAACCAATGACCGGGAAAGTGATTTCAGTCATGCAAATGTTTCCCTTCCCCGGCAAGCTGGGGCTCGATACAAAAATGGCCAAACAGGAAGCAAACAGCGAAAAATATAAAAAAGAAGAAATTGAAAACCGGATTGTAACCCTGGTAAAAAAAACCTATTACAACATTTATGCAATCGATCGGGCCATTGAAACTGTAGAAACAAATCGATCTCTCATGCAGCAATTCGTTCGTGTTGCTGAGACCAAATATGCTACGGGTTCCGGTTTGCAGCAAGATGTTTTGCGTGCCCAGGTCGAATTGACCAAACTCGAAGATGACCTCATCATGTGGCAGCAAAAGCGAAAAGCCGTTTCAGCAAGATTGAATGCGCTTTTGAATCGGGAGACGGACAAAGTTATCCCTGTCACTTTCAGGGAATTATCTACTGCAGATCGTTTTCCCGCAAATACAAATCTTGCCGAAACACGCCCTTTGTTAAAAGCCTGGGCTGAAATGGTAGGAAAAACAGAGACGAGTATAAAGAGAGCACGGAAAAACTACTGGCCGAATTTTTCTATTGGAGCGGGCTATAGCCAGAGAGATAACCTGGAAAACGGGGCGGTGATGCACGATTTTATTTCAACAACTGTTTCGATGAATATTCCGCTTTACTTTCACCGAAAACAAAGGGCCAAAGTTCAGGAACAAGAACTGAACCTGAGATCGATGCAATCACAATATCAAAATGTTCTGAACCAGGTCAAAGCCGACAGCGCGGGCATTATGGCTGAAATGGAGCGAAATCGGAAAAGAATCGAATTATACAAAAACGGCATTTTATTGCAGGCAAAGCAATCTCTTAAATCGGCGCTCTCCGGTTATCAGGTCGACAAAGTTGATTTTCTCACATTGATCAACAACTGGACAATGCTGCAGAATTACGAATTGCAGTATTTCCGGGCGCTGGCGGATTATCAGATTTCTCTGGCTCAATATGATTTTGTAACGGGCAGGAAATGGATGAATGAAACAGAATAAGCTGAGCTTGGACGCTTCTAGTCTTCAATTGATTTTAAATTGTACAGCAGTTCTGTCGGTGAGTAAATTTGAATTTTTGCTTTTTTGAAATCGCCGGGATTGCGGGTGACGATTCCCCGGGCCTGAACAGTAAGAGCAGATTCATACAAGACGGCATCTTCAAAATCTTTAAAGCCGGAAGTTGAAGCGGTAAAAAGAACATCATAATTCACAGGCGCCACCATAAAGAGCCTGAGCAACTGCTGAACTGCAAAAAGCGCTTTCTTGTAGCCAATTGATTTTGACAAAATGTAATTCACTGTTGTCATTGAAGTCGCACAAAGAAAACCTGTAATAACTTTTTTATCAATGGCCATAAAAAGTTTAGCAGCTTCTTTAACAAAAGGCTCTCTTTGTAGCAGGGCATCTAAAATGATGTTGGTATCGAATAATATAATCACTTGTACTTTTCCTCCAAATACTTGTGATAATCTTCGATGTCAACTTTTGATCCTTTGGCTATGCCAATGAGAGAGCGAACGAGCGGCGTCAGTTCTTCATCATCATCGTCTTGTTGTTCTTTTTTTACGAGCGATGCAAAATAGTCGCTCACAATTCTGGATAAGGACTTGCCGTTTTGCTGAGAAAAAAGCTTTGCCTGTTCGATAAGTTCTTTATCCATGCGAAGCGTCAGTTTTGCCTGCATGATGATCTCCTTTTAATATGACGTACAAAATATATTAAATGTACGTCAAGAGTTGTTAATTGTCAATAAAAATATTTCAAAAATCTGGAGCTGGTTATTATGAAATTTAAATTTGTTCTTATTTTGGTCATTGGCATTGTCATCGGCGCTTTGGGCGTCTATCTGGTCTTGCCAAAAAGTCAATCAAAACCAGAGTCGACAGGCTCGCAGAAATCTCAGGAAAAAGCTGAACAGAAAGAACATAAAATAATTTACTGGCAGGCGCCCATGGATCCGACAGAAATTTACGACCACGCTGGTAAATCGAAAATGGGGATGGACCTGATACCTGTTTATGAAGATCAGGCAGGACTGGGTTCCGAGGGCGTCGTGAAGATTGATCCAGTCACAGTGCAGAACATGGGAATTCGCACAACCACAGTTCGACGTGGAGACTTTTCGCGCAAGATTCGCACGGTTGCGGTAATCGCTTATAACGAAGAAACATTGTACACCATCAGCCCAAAAATTTCCGGCTGGATTGAAAAGCTTTACGTGAATTACACCGGGAAAATGGTCAAAAAAGGTGAACCTTTACTGAAGATTTATTCACCGGATTTGGTGACGGCGCAGGAAGAATATCTTCTGGCGCTGAACAACAAAAAAGCGGTCAGCCAAAGCAGTTTTTCTTCCATTCGCGAAGGGGGCGAATCCCTTTTGAAATCAAGCCGACAGCGCCTTCTCTACTGGGATATTTCACAGGCCGAGATTGATCATCTCCAACAAACCGGCGAGGTGCGAAAAACACTCCAACTGAACTCTCCAGTTGATGGCGTCGTGACTCATAAAAATGCGGTAGAAGGGCTTTTCGTAAAAGAAGGGACTAATATTTACAAAATCGCCGATCTTTCAAAAGTTTGGGTTTATGCCAGCTTGTACGATTATGAAATCCCCTGGATCAAAGATGGGCAAAAAGCTGAAATGGACTTGTCCTATTTGCCCGGGGAAAAATTTACAGGTCGCATCACCTATATTTATCCCTACCTCAATAAGAAAGCACGCGATGTTCGTGTTCGTATGGAATTCCCAAACCCTAATCTGGAATTAAAGCCGGGAATGTATGCGGATGTCACTTTCCAGGGAAAGGTGATCAAAGACGCGCTTTTGGTGCCTTCGGAAGCAATCTTGCGTTCCGGTAAAAGAAACATCGTTTTTGTGGTTCGAGGCAAAGGAAAATTCGAACCTCGCGAAATTCGCATTGCTGAAGAAGGCGGCCCATACAATAATACCGTTCGTGTACTATCCGGATTATCAGAGGGAGAAGATGTAGTGACCTCCGGACAGTTCTTGATCGATAGCGAAAGCCGGCTTCAGGAAGCTATCCAAAAAATGCTGGAGGAAAAAAAGAAAAATGTTTCACAAAATAATCAAGGGGACAAATCCATGAATATGAAGATGGATATGAAAATGGATAAAAAGATGGATATGAAAATGGATATGAAGAAGGATATAAAAAAATAATTAAACGGCAGGATAGCACGTAATGGAAATATCTTTTGGCGTCAAGAATATGACCCAGGAAGAAGCGCAGAAAAGAATTCTTGATTTTATCAGGACAGAGCCGAGGCTTTCGACCGTTGCCGTTGGTACTCCACACGAAAAGTTGTGAGTACGTCATGTGGGGGTTACGGTTTAACCGGTGTGCCACATGTCCGTAGGACACTTGGCCAAGTTATTGGAAACAGAGGGAATTGCCAGGCTTATATCGCACATGGTGATATGGGTGTAGTTGTTGCTTGTTTCATTTATCTATAGATGCTGATTAATCAAGTAATACAAAAAGATGCAGAGCATCAGAGTATTTATAAAAAAATACGAAATAACCACCAGTCCATCTGGTCTCAATTGTCAGAACAAGACTGTCAAAAAAACAATGGATTTAAAACGCATTCATTTGAAGAAAAGTTTGTAGAATCGGAGAGAATTTCATGTTAGAAAAGATTATCGAAGCGTCCGTCAATAATCGATTTTTGGTCATCATTTTCACGGTGCTGATCGCAGTAGGCGGCCTCTATATTGCACTTCGCACGCCCGTTGATGCCATCCCTGACCTCAGTGATGTCCAGGTGATTATTTACACCGAATTCCCTGGCCAGGCGCCGCAGGTGGTGGAAGATCAGGTCACCTATCCTCTAACGACGGCGATGTTGGCTGTGCCCTACGCCAAAGTTGTTCGAGGTTATTCCTTTTTCGGCTTTTCATTCGTTTACATCATTTTTGAAGATGGCACAGACCTGTACTGGGCTCGAAGTCGAGTACTGGAATATCTTAACTATGTTGGAGGGAGACTGCCCCAGGGAATAACGCCAACGCTCGGACCAGATGCGACAGGGGTAGGTTGGGTTTATGAATACACATTGGACGGCGGCAATAAATACGATTTGCAACAACTTCGCTCCATCCAGGATTGGTATTTGCGCTACGAGTTGATGAGTGTCCCGGGAGTTTCTGAGGTGGCCAGCATTGGTGGATTTGTGAAGCAGTATCAGGTGGAAGTGGATCCCAATAAGCTATTAGCCTACAACATTCCTATCTCCAAAGTAAGGATGGCCATTAAGCGCAGTAATAACGACGTTGGCGGAAAATTGGTTGAGATGAGTGAAACAGAATTCATGGTGCGAGGTCTTGGATATATAAAATCCATACAGGACATCGAAAACATCCCGGTTGGTGTGGATCAAAAAAGTGGCACACCTATTTTAATCAGGAATATTGCCAACGTTCACCTGGGGCCGGAATTGCGGCGTGGCTTGGCAGATTGGAACGGCGAGGGCGAAACCGTGGGCGGCATCATCGTCATGCGCTTTGGTGGGAATGCGCTCAAGACGATCCAACTGGTGAAAGAAAAAATACAAGAGTTGAAAAAAGGTCTCCCCGAAGGTGTGACCATCAAAACGGCTTACGATCGTTCCAGTCTCATTGAACGCGCCATAGATAATCTAAAACATAAATTATTAGAAGAAGCCATTATTGTCGCTCTGGTAACGATCATCTTTCTGCTTCATTTTCGCAGTTCGCTCGTGGCCATCTTTACACTGCCCATGGGCATTTTAATGGCTTTTATCGTCATGTACTTTCAGGGCATCAATGCAAATATTATGTCGTTAGGAGGTATTGCCATCGCCATTGGCGCTATGGTGGACGCGGCGATTGTGATGATAGAAAACGCTCATAAACATATAGAACGTGATGCAGGGAAAAAAGATCACTGGCAAATTATCATTGACTCGGCAAAAGAAGTGGGCCCCGCATTGTTCTATTCGCTGCTTATTATCACGCTGTCGTTTCTGCCTGTCTTTACCCTGCAAGCGCAGGAAGGGCGATTGTTCAAGCCGCTCGCGTTCACCAAGACTTATTCCATGGCAGCAGCGGCGTTGCTCTCTATCACTATCGTACCTGTACTGATGGGTTATTTCATCCGCGGGAAAATCCCCCCCGAAAAGAAAAACCCGGTGAACCGCTTTTTAATGCGCATTTACGAACCGGTTATTCATTTTGTTTTACGATTCAAATGGTCGACGATTTTCGCTGCCGTGGTCATTCTGCTGATCTCATTGTTTCCGCTGAAACATATCGGCTCGGAGTTTATGCCGCCGTTAAACGAGGGTGATCTGTTGTATATGCCGACGACTGACCCGGGCATTAGTATCACCAGAGCGCGCGAATTGTTGCAGCAAACCGATAAAATTATCAAAAGCTTCCCTGAAGTTAAAAGCGTATTTGGAAAAATTGGCCGGGCCGAGACAGCCACGGATCCGGCGCCACTGTCTATGGTAGAAACGACGATTGTCTTAAAGCCGGAAAGTGAATGGCGCCCCGGCATGACCATCGAGAAATTAGTGGAAGAACTCAATGATGCGATTCAGTTTCCGGGAGTGACAAATGCATGGACGATGCCGATCAAAACCCGAATCGATATGTTGTCAACAGGGATAAAAACGCCGGTCGGCATAAAAATTATGGGGCCGGACTTGCAGGTGCTCTCGGACCTGGGGCAGCGCATCGCAGCGGTCGTTCGGCAGGCCAAAGGCACACTGAGCGTGTTCGCCGACAAAACTGTGGGCGGAAACTATCTTGATTATACCATCAAACGGAAAGAAGCCGCTCGTTATGGGTTAACGGTCGGCGATGTGCAGGATGTCATCATGTCGGCAATTGGCGGTATGAATGTGACCGAGACCGTGGAAGGGCTGGCGCGCTATCCGGTTAATGTCCGCTACAGCCGTGAACTACGCGACAATATCGAAGACTTGAGCCGGGTCCTCATCCCCACGCCGAGCGGCGCACAAATTCCGTTGAGTTATGTCACTGATATGTCTATTAAAAAAGGACCGCCGGTGATTAAAAGCGAGAATGCTCGTAAAACCGCATGGCTTTATGTGGATATCCGCGATATTGATGTGGGTACCTATGTCAAAAATGCGAAAAAAATTGTTGAAGAACAGGTCGAGTTTCCTGAGGGGTACAGCCTGGTGTGGAGCGGGCAGTATGAGTACATGGAGAGAGCGCAAGAACGCTTGCGTCTCGTCATCCCCGTCACATTAGTAATCATTTTCCTTTTGCTCTTTTTTAATTTTAAGAACATCCAGGAAAGCATTATTGTAATGCTTTCACTGCCATTTGCTCTCGTTGGTGGTATCTGGTTCCTCTATTTTTTAAATTATAATATGAGTGTTGCCGTGGGTGTTGGTTTTATAGCACTAACCGGCGTTTCTGCTGAAATAGGTGTCATTATGCTGACGTATCTAGATGGCGCCTATAACGATTTTAAAATGCATGGTTTAATGCGCAGCTTGGATGATCTAAAAGAGGCTATTTTTCGCGGCACTGCAATGCGAATTCGTCCTATTTTTATGACTGTCACAGCCATTATCGCCGGACTACTACCGATCATGTGGGGACATGGAACCGGTTCGCAAGTGATGAAACGCATCGCAGCACCCATGGTCGGCGGGATGATCACATCTACTATACTGACCCTCGTGGTCATTCCATCTATTTATTACTTGTGGAAAAGCCACGAAGTAAAAAGACTCGCTGCAGAATTTGTTGGGTCTACTGATGAAGATGAGAAATAATCAAAATGAAATTTCAAAGTATAAGCGAATCTTGCTAAAAGATTCTCCTGATGGCATTATTGTATCTCTCATATCAATCCGGAGGGTTGTAAAATGAAAGCCGTAAAAGCCTATATAAGATGTCAAAAAGCCGAAGAAGTTATTGATGCTCTCGAGGAGATTGGCCTGAAGGATGTCACGCTCATCGATGTGATGGGCACTGGCCACTTGGCTGATCCAAAGGCATCCAAGTACTCTCTGAAATGTGTAAAAAAATATTCGGAAGTCGCCAAAGTTGAAGTCGTTTGTTCATCAACGGAAGTCCATAAAGTGGTTGAAACGATCCGAAAGGCAGCCTTTACCGGCATGCCCGGAGATGGGATGATATTTGTTTCGTCTGTGGAGATGACAGTCAAGATTCGAACCGGAGCTGTTGGCGAACCTGCGGTTTAATCAAAAAAATTCCAACTAATTCCACCATAATAACCAAGGAGAAACACAATGAAAACACTAATCACTCTTGCGCTCTTGCTAAGTGTTGCCGCTTTTGCCGGAGAGAAAAAAGAACAGCACAAAATGGACATGTCCAAACCCGGACATGCGATGATCAATGTGCCGACAATACAGTGTGACAACTGCGTCAAAACCGTGACCGCTGCCGTGAAAAAAGTCGACGGTGTGGAATCGATCAAAATCGACCTGGACAAAAAAGTAGCACACGTCAATTTCGACCCGAAAAAAGTGAAACTCGCCGACATCGAGAAGGCTATTGCTGCTTCCGGCTATGACGCAAACAACGTTAAAAGGAATAAAAAGGCACACGACGCCCTGTCGCCGTGCTGCCAATCGAAGAGATAATAAAAAGCAGCAACAAAAATCCGCTTAAAACCCCGCAAGTCTTGCTGCGTAAGACTTGCGGGGTTTTCGCGTGCACAGCTAATTTAATAAAATCACTTGTGGCACTATTATTCCTCATGGAAAATATTAAATATTTTGTTTGCGCGCAAGTTTGTCTTGTGCATATCACACTCTGGTTACGTTATAATTAAACAAGGAAGCCAAAATGTTATGTAATTCATGTGGGCATCGGAACAAAGAAAATGCTTCGTACTGTACCGAATGCGGCTGGAAACTGACGAAAACTCTAACAACTCGAAAACCATGTCCCCGATGTGGTTTTGAAAATGCCGTTGATGCGAACTATTGTTCCAATTGCGGTGAGCACATTAGCGGCAGCAGGAAGAAACAAAAGGTCAATGGAAAAGGCAAAAACTCTCGTACTGCCGGGAGTCACTCGCCGGTTACGAGTTCAACAGCAAAGCTTGTCGCAGGATTAACGACTGCCGCTATTGTATTAATACTTTTGATAAAATTTCTTGCACCTTCAGAACCTGTTGCTGTCCAACAACTGCCGAGTGCAGATGCGAGCCTGAATTTGATCATGAACGCGCAAATACTCGGTGTCGCAAAACAATTCAGATGCTCCTGCGGTACGTGCGGCGGCACGCCATTGGAGGAATGTTCCTGCCCCACAGCGGAAAAAGAAAAATCATTTATCGCGAGTCATCTGCAAAAAGGAAAAACAGTGGAGCAAACAGTCGCGCTTGTTGATTCTGTTTACGGCTGGAAGAAAAACAAGGCCGCCGGTGTAAAAGAAAATGGCTGAATCAGCGATGAGCTTAACATCTCATATCGAGACTGCTCTACACAAGCTCATAATCAGGACAAGATGAACCTCCCGATGCCGAATAAAAATAAAAGAGCAATTAAACAAATGATGCCGATACTCACACTTTTCACAAGCGATGGCTGCCATTTGTGCGACAAAGCGCTGGAAAACATCCGGCTTGCCCAAGCGTCTGTTGAATTTCAGGTCGAATTGATCGACATCCGGGATGAATACGATACCTATGAAAAATACAAAAATGACATTCCGGTCATTGAGGTTGACGGGAAAGAGATTGGCAGGCATAGAATCCCTGCTGAATTGATCGTGCAGAAAATAAACGAGTCTTGCCATAAATGAGTAACTCGTAAAAAGTCCCAAGTGTTATTGCGAGCGAAGCGAAGCAATCTCAATTGTAAAACATTAACAAGTGCCGATATCTTTGTTCAGAAATCGCAGCATCCCTTTTTGTCTTATTGCATCTAACTATTTATGTTTGTATGTTTCTGTATCGTGATTCAAACTTGAATATGGAGAAAATTAGCAGAGTGGCAAAACTGCTTTTGATATTTTTTGCTGCAGGAGGGTATTTCTTTCTCTCTTGCACCCCGGATGCACCCCGAAGCAATCCTCTGGATCCGTATCATCAACTGACTGTTGAAAACGGTGAACAAATG
>JAACEJ010000540.1 GCA_011682565.1 Actinomycetota bacterium
ACTGTCTGCCAGTCGGAGGCCGAGCCTGGCAACTGGTTCACGCCCGGTTGGACAACGCCTCCCTGAGCCTCGTAGTCAATGTGCCAGTCCTTCATCTGAAACGGGAATGAAACATACATTGCCTCTGCTTCTGTTATGGCTTGTTTGCGAATATCAAAATGAAGCTCCAGCCGCTTTCCCGTCTCGTACAAGCGAATTTCAAGTTTCACACCATTCGGATTGACACAGCCCTCGGCGTCGCCTTGGAGAAAAATCGATTGCCACACAGGCCCCTTTTTCATTCCGGTTATTTTAACATTCTTCATCCCTGTTCGTACAAAGCCGTTCGATGTAAAATTTCTGCCGCTTTTTGACCGTTCATAAATAAACTGCCCCCATTTCCACGGAGCGTTTGCGTCGACCAGTTCCCGATTGAGCGATTTATCAAACAGGCTTTTAATTGCGCCGTTCGTTTGATTTATAATTAATTTGTAGAATCGATTTTCAAGGATAACGTCGCTTGTGTTTATTTGTTCATCCACCAATTTCTTTTCCTGATGAACAACGATGCGGAACATTTTGTAACCCAGTGGCGGGACGTCTTTGGCCCACAGCGCCCAGTAGGTTCCCTCCGTTCTGTTGCGGATATTCTGCACCGGCACCGCCTCATTTGTGGTCATGTCAATGATCTCGAATTTTCGTTCCAGCGGTAAAATTTGATGATCGATGAAAATGTTGACGAGGCCGGAGCGCGCCCAATTAAGTGTATTGAAAACAGCAATAGTCGGCACGTCCGCTTTGGGGAGAAACTGCTGCATTAGGCCCATGGCTTCTTCGTGCAGCATGGCGGTTTGTTTTACCGCATTCCAGACGTAGGAGGATTTTTCGCCCCATTGTATCTTGCTGTTCTCGGCCAGGGGATCGCTGATGCTTTCCGCAGCGCCAAAAGTGTGCTCGTCGTAAAACAGCAAGGCATCCTGAATGGCTGCGATGCGGGACAGAGATTTCTGCGGCATCTTTGCGCCCTGAAGCATGGCCATGGAAAAAAGTCCTTCGCTGATTTTGAGATCGGATTGCGTTTTTCGCGCCTCAGCGGTTTCACGGGCGGCAGAGCCAAATCCGTCGGTCCACCAGTCCGGCCAGGCGGCGCGATAAACAGGCAGCTCGTTCCCATGCTTTTTTGCCACAGCCTGTAAAAACTCGTGTATCGTGGCAATGCGCAGTTTTGGCCAGGCGTACTTTTTGTTCCATTCTTTTACGATCTCACATGCTTTGGTCGATGGCGGCGAGTTGTCCGTGTGATAGCCGGAAAACTGAATGGACATTTCGCGAAAGGGGAAATTCTTTTTCTCAAGAGAGGAAAGATAGTCCAACAGGCGCGGGCGGAAAGCTTCTATCTGACCGGTGTGAATTTTCAGAGAATTGCCCAAATGGTAATGTTCGGCGCGAAAAGCAAGCACGCGTTTGCCGGAAGGCGATTCCCACCAGAAAGCAGTGGGTTTGTCAAAAGGCAAAACCGACCGGGCCTTGTTAATGCCCATGGTGACGTATTTAATACCAATGTCACTAAAATAATCCACCAGGCACCAGCCAATGCCATTGACGTCATCCTGCATTGCGGTTTGCACGGTCATGCCCTGGTTTTCAATATCACGTATTGGCTGAAGCGAAGTGGCCAGCAGGGACTCGTTGGCAATTTCGGCCATGTTCAAAAACATGCCGGTGACTTCGATGCGCCCTTCCGCTACACGTTTTTTCAGCCGGGCAATCTGCGAGGCGGGACGGCGGCGCAAGTATTCCCGCACAGCCCAGGAGACTTCGCACGTCCAGCGGAATTTCGCATCGTCGGGATAATCATCGGTCTGGTCGCAAAAATCCAGGGCATAGTCGATGTAGCGCAAATGCTCCGGCAGGATTTCTGTTTGTGGCCGGGTGTAGCCAATGTCCGTGTGCACGTGCTGGACGAAATACACAGTCCAGTGCTCCGCCTTTTTGAGCGAAACGTTATCAACTTTAAATGTGCTTGTGGAAGATTGAAGCACAACAGAAGCCGATTCACTTTTAGCAAAAGCCGGTAGTTCAATTTTGACTTTATGTTTACCGAGAGGTAAATCTCCAAGATGGAAAATTTGGGTTTTTTCCCATTCATTTTTATTGATTTTGCAAACGAGGTTCTTTATGCCGCCGCTGGCAATGTTTACCGACAAAATTTGCTTATCGCCGTTTACGGTTTTAAGTACCAGCGGCTGTACTTTAAATGAAGCGCTGATGATTTTGCCTTTGATCTGCTGATCGAGTACAAGCCCCGTTTCGATTCCCCCGGCCGGGGCGCCGTTTTCCTGCGTAACTGAAACAACAAGCCCCCAACCTCCGCCTCTCTGATCGACTTTGACGAGCAGGGGATTGTCGCCCTGACGCAAAGTTACCTTAACACGATCTTCTTCACTTTCTATGGATCGCCCGACATGGTGATCGTGAACGAGTTTGTGATTCAGCCACACCTTTACGCCATCATTGCTGCGAATATTCAAAAGCACATCCTGCTTTTGGGCGGATTGCAGCCAACAAAAGGCATAAACAACACCGGGAGCATCCTGGCTCACTTTAAGAATGTCAATGAAATCTAAAAGTCCGTCGGGTTCGCTGAGAACTGTTTGCCATCTTTGTTGTTCATTTTTGCCAAGTGTAACCACATCTCCTTCAGCCGCAACCGCTTTAGCTTCGCCGCCCATGGAAGTCAGATAGTCCTTAAAATATCCACCCCATTGCTCCTCCGTTTGCGGCACCGGTTTATTAGGAAAAGACCCGATGACCGTCCAGGCTGCAACGGTGGCGTTTTCGTGCAGAGGAAAATAGTTTGTTTCAGCGGCGAATGTCAGTGAAGATAAAAGCAGAATGATGAGAAATGTTCGATTCATGATGTACCTCCCGTTAGCTGCATTTACAATGGAATAATTTATTAAATTTGAAAAGTAAGGCGTGAGATATTCGCTTTGAATGTAAAGGATTTGGGTGATATTATCAAATTCTTTTTAACGTAGAAGATGAGAGATTTATCAGTTAGACATTACAAAATGTGCGACGCACATTTTTAAAGAAAGTATTTTGTATGAATTAGGGGAAGGGAGGTTATTGTAAAAATTTAAATAGAATAGTAATCAGGATAATAATACCAAATCCAATATTCATAAATGTGAACATCATGGTAAAACGCTTGTTCATATCCTCAAAGCGTTTATTCATATCTTCAAAACGTTTGTCAACGGATTCAAAGCGTTTGTCAATCGATTCAAAACCCAGTTTCATGGTTTCGGCAAGCAGCTTGATTCCTCGCAGCCTGCGCCACCTTTTTTGTGCACTTTGGCCTAACTTGTAAACCATGGCTAAAATTGTATGCCTGGCAACACATCCTCTTGTTTTTGCCGTCCTCAGTCGGACCGTGGCAAATGTAGATTCTATCGGATTGCTGGTCCGTATGTGCTG
>JAACEJ010000541.1 GCA_011682565.1 Actinomycetota bacterium
CACTGGCGGCGACGGGTATGGAATTTTTTGGCAAACTGAAGGTGTCGCCGTGCCAGTGAAAAGCCTCAAGTCGCTCGGGGAATGCTTGGGAAAGCGGACTCGCTTGCAGTTGGGGAGATTTTGTAATCGGAAACCAGCCGATTTCTTTGTACGCATTGGCGGTTATTTTGGCGCCGAGCACATCGGCAATGAGTTGGGCGCCGAGACAAATGCCGAGCACAATTTTGCTTTGTACGGCTTTTAAAAGAAATTCTTTTTCTGCAATCAGCCAGGGATTATTCTTTGAATCATAAATATTCATCGGCCCGCCCATAACGACGAGAAAATCGAAATCGGACGGATCGGGTAAAACAGAATCATTGAAAAATTTTGTGGAACTGAGTCGATGTCCTTTTTTCAGTGCCCATTTTTCAATACTGCCAAGCCCTTCATAAGGAACATGTTGAAGATAGTGAATTCGCATTTTCCTTCCTTATTCTTTAATCCATTTTTCCGCAAACGAAACATGTTTTATCGTTTGTTTGCCGTCGGCATCACTGTAGGAATAGGTCACGTGAATGCGACCGTTCTTTGCCTGGATGACAGAAGGATAAGCAAACGATCCCTGACCTTTTGCCGTTTTTTCAAGATGTTTGATCCATTTCCACGTTGCGCCTTCATCATCTGAAAGCGAAACCGCCAGACTGTAGCGGCCATCTTCGGTGTCGTTATAAACCATAACCCAGTGCCCGTTTTTCAATCTGATAACTTCCAGACTGGAGCCGGGGTTGGGAATATCAATGTCCCTGGCCCAGGTCCAGGTTTCGCCGTCGTCGATCGAAGTGCATTTCTGAACGCGATAGGGCGCATCGCCGTCATCGCGCATATAGGCCACCAGTGTACCCTCATTTTTTCTGACGATGCTGGGCTGGTTGGGGCCAAAGCCGACGATGGGCTTGCCGGCGCGCCAGGTCTTTCCCCGGTCGTCCGAGTAGGCGACCAGAGACAAATTGAACCCGTCCGAATAGAGCGGCAGGAGAATTCTTCCGCCCGGCAGTGTGAGGGGATGGGTGCGCGTCATCCAGCCGGTTTGTCGTTTAACGGGGTCTTTTGCCGCTTTAATGATCTGTTCTGTAAAAGGGAGAGCATATTCGGCCCAAAGTCCTTCATCTCTGTTCAGGGCTTTAAAACCTTTTTCAATGGTTTCAGCAAAAACATTTCCCGGCTGCAACGTTACCACATCCTGCCAGTTCCAGACCGGCGCGCCCTTGCCTTTATAATTTGTCGATGTCCGGTATTTTAAAAGCGCTCTTTCCCAGCGGTTCGCCTGTACGGCCACCCAGAACATCCACAATTTTTGCTGTTGATCTATGAAAAGAACCGGATTACAGTCCGGCAGATTATACGTGTCCGCCATCAGGAAAACGGAACTCCAGTTTTTTTCACCCTTTTTCCATCTTGCGCCGTTCACGCGCACATCGTTGGCCGAACGCTCACCGGAACCCTGAAACCAGCAAACCAGCAAATCGCCTTCCGGTGTTTCGACGATGCTGCTGCTGTGGGCATGTTCGCCCTGTGGAGGAAAAATAAATTCGCCCTGGAGATCGGTTTGTGCGGAAATATTTTGCGATATAAAAAAAGCGATAACAAACAGCAGAGTTGTTTTGTTCATTTTTTTGTCCTTTGGAAAGTTTCTGTACTAAAAGCTAATGACTTATTATACGATTCAATTTTATAAAATGCAAGGAGAAGGTGGGTCGATTTTTTGAGGATAGTGCTTTGACTTTTTGAAATTCTTCTTCTTCAGCTTTTGTTATGGTTGGTGCACCGAGTAGCAACTCCTGCAGATTAGTATTTTTTTCATAGAATTTTGCATCGGCAAAACAATGAATCGCCACAATTAATAAAATTTATTTTTCATCTAAAAAATGCCGATATTGTCGATACCGTGTAGGGAAAAGCCGGAGGTGTTTTCCTCAATTATCCTCCACAGAAAATTCTTGTCTATACCATTTTAAAAGCGATGGGATTTAATTGCAGTTTCATAAATCTCATTACATTCATTGTCATTGTATGTAACAAATTATTAACCGGTCCACAAACAAAGGAGGTGGATATGGACAGCGTCATTTTAGCCAGGTGGCAATTTGCTATCGTCACGGTCTATCACTTTTTCTTCGTTCCTCTGACTCTGGGTTTGTCCGTTCTTGTTGCAATCATGGAAAGCCTCTATGTCAAGACGGGCAAGGAAGAGTATAAAAGAATGACAAAATTTTGGGGTAAACTGTTTTTGATCAATTTTGCGATGGGTGTTGCAACAGGCATTGTGCAGGAATTTCAATTCGGCATGAACTGGTCGGAATATTCGCGTTTTGTCGGCGATATTTTCGGCGCACCTCTGGCTATCGAAGCCTTGCTCGCCTTTTTCCTGGAATCCACTTTTCTCGGCATCTGGATTTTTGGTTGGGACAGATTATCAAAGAAAGCACATGCAACAACAATCTGGATTGTTGCCATCGGCTCCAATTTATCGGCATTGTGGATTCTTATTGCCAACTCGTTCATGCAGCATCCTGTCGGCTATGTCATCAGAAACGGCCGCGCGGAAATGACAGACTTTTTTGCCCTGGTCTTTAACGGTCATGTCTGGGTTCAGTTTCCGCATGTGTTTGCGTCCGCAATGACGACCGCCGCATTTTTTGTCATTGCAATCAGCGCCTATCATTTGCTGAAGAAAAGCCATGACATGCAGGTTTATCAAAAATCGTTCAAGCTTGCCGGCATTTACGGTGCCATCGGCGTTATCCTGGTTGTTCTCATCGGCCATGCGCAGGCGCAGTATATGGTGAAAACGCAGCCTATGAAAATGGCTGCCGCGGAAGCTTTGTGGAACGATGAAGATCCGGCGGCAATGTCACTCTTTACCATTGGAGATGAACACAACAGAAAAGACATTTTTGCTATTCGCATTCCTTATTTGCTGAGCATTCTGGCGCACAATACGCCCAGCGGAAAAGTTTCCGGCATTAATAATTTGCAGACCGAGTACCAGCAGAAATACGGTGCTGGAAATTATGTTCCTCCCGTAGCCATTTCCTATTGGACATTTCGGATGATGGTCGGCGCCGGTGTTTTGATGCTGCTTCTCGTCCTCTATGCTCTGTTCAAAGTCCTCAAAGATAAATATGATTTCAGCCCTTTTGTTTTAAAACTATTTCTCTGGTCGCTCGCTCTTCCTTACATTGCCAACTCCACCGGATGGATTTTTACCGAAGTTGGCAGACAACCCTGGGCTGTTTTCGGTGTCATGCGTGTTGAGGACGGCGTATCGAATATGGTTGGCCCCGGGGCGGTGATTTTTTCCCTGGTGGTTTATGCCCTCCTTTACGGGGCGCTCATGGTTGCCGACGTCTTTCTGCTAAAAAAATATGCGGTGGCCGGAACTGTCAATCTTGAAAATAACGAAGGTTAGGAGGGAAAAA
>JAACEJ010000542.1 GCA_011682565.1 Actinomycetota bacterium
ACGGATTTCGGGCCGTGCTTTGGGTATCCAGTGAACTTAAAAACTTTGAAGAAGTCGAACTGATGAATTGGGAGATTCCACCGGAGCGGTGAACAGAAAAACGCCGACCATTGTATCCATTTAACACGCCCTGAAACATGTCTATAGCAATAAGTCGGAATATCTTATCAGTTTTCAGGTGAAAATTGTCGCAAAGAAAAAGCGTTAAACCCTTCATTTGATACAGCCTCTCCGCTGTTATGATCATTTGGGTATTATCTTCTGAATACTGCCAAAGTCTCGTATCCAGGGTTTAAGCGAAGCAAAATGAGCAGTGGCCTTTTCCGCATCTGCGCGGTTAGCATAGCTGCCGTAGATGGCGACATAAAAATCCCGTCCTTTTTGTGTTTTTCGATAATAGGCAAAGCTGCCGGCTTGGGATTGTTGCTTTATAAACTCTTTTATCGCCAGCTCGCCACTCATCGCCGCCAGCTGTATAGTAAAGTGTTGAGGATTGCGGCCTCTGATCCACTCGACATTTTTAATACGCTTTGAATCCTTGGATGTGGTCACTTGTTTTGAACCGGATTGCTTCCGGCCCTTGTTTATTTGAAGCGTAGCCGTGTTTGAACTGGAAGCTTGACCGCCAAAACATTGCGCCACGGCTAATTCTTGGCCCTGGTTGACCTGCTGATATTTTTCCCAAAAGGCGGAGTCGATTTTTTTGTGTGCGGCAGGGACGTCGTTTTTGCGGTAACGGCTCACCTGAGATGGCCCTCCATTGTACGCAGAATAAGTGGCGCGGGCCAGATTAGATAGATTACCTCCATGTTTATGCTCTTGCTGTTTCAACGCATAATTGACCATGAATTTGAACAGGATTTCGCTTCCTGCACGGGCGTTATAGGTGATGTCCCATCTCAACTTGGAGGGAGAGTAAAAGCCGCGCCATACCTTTTCATTGATCTGTAACATACCGATATCACCTGACGCGGAAATAAGGGGAACAACTTTGCGGTTGTGTACGATGTATTGACGCCAGCAGCTTTCTTGCCATGCTGTGGTAAGCATCAGTTTGCGGTAAATATGGGCGTACTTCTGAGCTATTGATGACCCACGAATTCTAGCATCCGCCTCTTCCAGCAATAAATTTCGAATTTCGAACAGATAAGCCTTCAGATCGGCAGCAGTGGGTACCCATCGATTCAGACGATCCCTGGGACTTGCGGCATAGACCGGCCGGATCAGTTGGAGGTTAAAACCATGTGATTTTTTTTGTTGGGTGATTTTACCAGGCATTCCGAGATCAAACAGTTGTTGTAATACCGGATCAATTTCATCCAGATATTTCAGCGGATCAATGGATGGGTCGTCATTTAGAAGACGTGCCAAACGTCTCAGACCGTCAGTGGAGATATCCAGCCCCACTGCAGGCCCCAAACGATCAAGTGCTTTGAGTGCATCAGCCGCTGTTATGAACGACAAAAAAGGCAGCAGATTCTGTTCCGGCAAATTAACACTGATCTCCCGCATTACAGGTATCAGCCGCTCCCAGCTTCGGATAAACAATCGTTTGACTGGGTCAGTTGCACTTTGCTGGGGTTCACCGAGAATCGACTTAAACTGGTAGCGTGCATCCAGAAGTATCTCCAACAGGGTGGCACGAAGTTCTTTCGAGCCAGTGGCAGTGGCGGCCTCTTTGATGACAAACGTCAAAAAAGCATCCCAGCTTTGGTACCATTGCTCCAGCTGCTGCATTTCATGTTCACTGAGGGTGGGTTCCGGCCCGGCTTTGGCAACGGTTTCGACATCAATTCCCAGTTGGACATCCAATCCGTTGGACCAGAGAACAAGGTGGTCGATGCGAAGACTGTCGATCATTCCTGTTAGGAGATCTGCCGAATAATGGGGCAAAAAGTAAGGCAACAGGGCTTTGAGCTGATCGGTTTCAGGTTTCAGATCCAGCCTGTAATCGCTTAACAAAAGATGCAATTGTTCTTTCACCGCCTGCAGGACGATACTATCTGTAAGCAGCTTGCCCTGTTGATCGTAAAGACGGGCGGCCTGGACCCTAAACTCAACGGAAAACGGTTGATCGCTTACTAAAGCAGGTTTACCGGTAACGGCCGTGCGTCCTGTCCAGCGGCTAATGACCTTACAGGCACCAATAGTGGGGACGCCGATTGTTGTGAGAGTCTTCGCATCCACTCGCAGCAACTCCCCCTCTGCCGACAGACGGGGCTCCGAAAAGGTAATACTTGTGCAACCGTCGTCATCCAATAGATATGGTGCAGTGTTATTCGGTCCTTTAAACTTATCCCACATCATAAGAAGCTGTAATTGCTGGTAGTCAAGAAAGACAGGGACGGTAATCGTTTCAGCCCGAACTGCGATTGGTTTGACGATCAGTGCCACAATCATAACGGCATACAAGATACTTGTCATGCGAGAAAGCATAGGCGTTCCTTATGGCAAAAAATGACCAACACCCTTTAATTTTCCAGTGGTCAAATCCTGACCAGGATGTCTATATAATTTTTTAGGCAAAAATAACAAATACTTATACACCCTTCGGCATGTTTTTTATGCAAGGTTAGGAATATTATGAAAGTACCCTATATCTCGTCCTTTCCAGCCCCATTACATCGACAAAATCAGTCAATATACCGGTAATATACAAGGTTTTAACGACATTCATATCCATCTCTGATGGTTTTTCATGCCCTTGATTGACGAATGTTTCCACATAGAGTTTTTTCATCATTTCAAAGCCCTTGTGTTGGACCGGTTCATTCGAAACGATGCCTCTGACCGTGTAAATAAATTTGAAGCACTTATCCGCCCCCTTTTCACGCTGTATAAATATGATATACTTTTTGATTAGCGCATCGATACCTTTATCTGAAACTGAATGATCCCTTAGGTCAAAGAAAAAACCCTTTTCCGACAGCCATTTATTCAAATCTTGAATTATTTGCCTGGCTTCGGGAATCGAAAATTTCAAGTCCCCTACCAAATGCCCCCCGAAAAATACCGTAAACGCCTGATCCGGATTGTATTGTCTGGCATATCCGGACTGCATTCCGCCCAATGGGTCCGGCGGCAGAAATTCCCTGGACCAGCGTTTCCACTTGGCCAATTTGATGCCCAGCTTGTCGGAAAGCTCTCTGTTCGTAAAGAATTTGATCATATTGCACCCCAATAACTTGTTATATTGTTATATCAACTATATATTTATTGTCCATTAAAATCTCCGGATCTAAAAAACCCGGCTTTGGTTTACCCCTTGTGAGGGTTGCTCTCCTTGAAGAATTCATATTTATCCCCTATTAAACGGGGAAGTTATTGAGTCGCTTTGCTCCATGGATTGATAGAATCCCTTTGTTATCAAGTGAACTGTCATAGTTGATCACTTGTTATACCACTATGTCAATCATTATTTCCGATCATTTGCTTGCAAATACTTTTTTCTTGCATTATA
>JAACEJ010000543.1 GCA_011682565.1 Actinomycetota bacterium
AACCCCGGCTTTCCAAGCGACCAATCGTGATCGTTGTACTCAATATCGGGCTACAGGCCACAGCCCATCTTCCCATACGCGTTCGGCTCCATGAGTAAGCCATTCCTTTTGGAATTCCCAAACGCATCAGATTCTTCATCTTGCGGTTTGGTTTCTTCCAATCGTGCCAGATACAACCACGCAAACGGCGGCGTATCCACACATCAATGACTCGCAATTTGCCATGCATATTCGCGTATTTGAAATAGTGCATCCAACCTCTCATCACCTGATTGAGTTTTGCAATCCGTTCGTCAAAGGTCATCGGGGTGGTCTTGCGGGTGATCCATTTGATCTTCTCTCTCAGCCGTTTCAAGGAAAAGATATCCGCAACCAGTTGATACTGCCCTTTTGAGCCTTTGCGAAATACCGGCACAAAACCATAACCAAGCATATAAAACTTACTCGGACGACGGATTCCACTTTTCTCACGGTTAATAGGCAGGCCAAGTTTATCGCGCAGGAACAAATAAATGCTGTTCCCGACGCGTCTCGCTGCCGTTTTACTTTTGAAATAAATGCTGAAATCATCGGCGTATCTCACATAGCGGTGACCGCGTTTCGTCAGTTCCTTATCCAACTCATTCAGAATGATGTTGGACAGCAACGGACTCAACGGGCTACCCTGCGGAACGCCTTGTCGCTGCTTCTCCAGCTTACCATTCTTGTGAATAGGCGCTCGGAGAAACTTACGAATCAGTTTCAAGGTCTGTGGGCATTTCACTCTGCGGTAAATCAACGTCATCAAGAGTTCATGGCTCACTTCATCAAAGAAGCTTTTCAAATCGATATCTACGATATCCTGATAGCCGTCATTGATGTGCTTGTGAGCCTGCTTGATCGCCTGATGCGCGTTACGATGCGGACGAAAACCGTAGCTATGTTCCTGGAAGACCCGTTCAAAGATCGGGCTCAGTTGTTGATGCAGCGCTTGTTGAAGCAGGCGATCGACAACTGTTGGAATGCCCAAAAGCCGGGTCTTGCCTTTGCTCTTGGGAATCTCCACACCCAGAATCGGATCGGGTGCATAACTTCCGGATTCCACCCGGTGTTTAATTGAACGCCAGTGCTGCTTCAAATAGGATGACAAATCGTTAACTGATCTGCCATCGATCCCTGCTGCACCTTTGTTCGCCAAAACCTGGGCGTAGGCACGTTTCATGTTTTCGCTCGATAATACCTGAGTGATCATACTTTCCTGTTTCTTCTGACTGTGTTCCGTTTCGTGATGGGCTTGAAGCAGACTCGGATTCTACCTTAAACATCTGCATTCATCCCAACTCAATTCGGAACGGGTTAATGTTTAGCCCTTCACCATGTTCCCGCTATTAGGCGGGACGTTTGGCTACTATGGCTTCGGCTGACTTCTGTCATTCACTCAAGGACGGTTTCTCGTCCTTCTGTCGGGCAATCAGTCGTAAACGGCTGGCAACGACAGATGACAGATCTCCCCGGGTAAGGCGCTTATCCTTGAACCTATCGCGGCTGCATCTACATAGCAGTGTTTATTGGCTACGGGCTTTACAAAGATGTGGTTGCTCACCCACAAAGCTATGCCTCTTATGCAGTTCGTGTTCCTCCGTACAGATTCTTGTAGTCCCGCTTCCTTCAGATTTCCGGTCACCCGGAACACCCTTGCGGCTTACTAATGGGCTTCGCCAACTCGCCCATAAGGGACTTGCACCCTTTGGATAATCTGTGTATATTTTGATATTCAAAATACACACGTGCCATGCCGGGCACACACAAGGTAAATCAACACGGACTTGCTAAAGCGGTGCTTGTGTTCAAGCCTTGCGTATTCTGTTAAATTATTCATTGCGGAACTCTCATCGGCATCTAACCGCAAGCCGGTTATTTACGACGAACCCCGCAGTAAGGGGTTAGAAATAAAGAAAAACATGGAATTTAATCAACTTTTTCCTTGCGTATTCCGATTAATTGTTGTACAATAAAGTTGTACAACTATAAGGATAATCGAAAATGGCAATACATACCTCTTATTCAAAAGCACGTGCTAATCTCGCAAAATTATGCAATGAGGTTGCACTCAATAAAGAAATTGTTCTCATCAATCGGAGAAACGCCGAGGATGTGGCTTTAATTTCAGCTTCAGAACTCTCGAGTCTCGTTGAAACTACTCATTTATTGCGATCACCGAAAAATGCAAAACGCCTCCTAACGGCCTTGAATCGTGCATTATCAAGGACGGAGAAACCAAGCACTGTTGATGATCTGAGAAAAGAGTTTGGCCTTGACAAAAAAGCAGCTAAAGATTAATAAACGGAAGGTACAGAGGGACGCTATATTTCACCCGGAATTTCGAGAAGATTTAAAGTATTGGGTTAAAACCGACAGGAAAATCGCTTTAAAAGTATTGGAGTTAGTTGAAGCTATTATAAGGGAGCCATTTGAAGGAATTGGTAAACCGGAGCCTCTTAAATACCTGGCTACCGGTACATGGTCCAGAAGACTAACGCAAGAACATCGAATAGTCTATTTGGAAAGCAAGGACAGAATCGATTTTCTTCAAACACGATATCACTATTAACCGCATCAACTCGGACGCTGCCGAAGGGAAGTAAATTCAGAATTCGGTGCATTTTTAAAGGAATTTGTTTTTTGAAAAAAGCGCACTGGACGGCAACACCGGTTTTGCGGAAATACTTTAATTTAAATTCCACCGCAAATTACAGCTAAACAAAACCTGGCGTAGTGAACTATAATTAGAAATTGTAAATTTGTATGATGATTAGACGATTATTAAAATTTGAAGCGATGCCGGACGGGATGTGGGTATCAAGTAACCAGTATCGAACATCCGGAATCTCTGCATGGTATTTCATCAAATTTTAGACATATTCAGAAACTTTTGCATAAAAAAAAAGATTTGACTCTCAATAGCATAGGATACCCTGCAAAGTTCCGCTTGTCCGGCCAGGAGATTATTTCAGCAAACTCATCTTGATCGTGTCACTATTCTTTCCATCCGCATCCAACCGGGCAAAATAGATGCCTGATGTGAGACCGTTCGCATCGTAAGAAACCTGGTGCACACCTGCCGACAACTTGGCATGCACCAGGGTTGTGACAAGTTGTCCCTGAAGATTATAAATGCTCAGCGTAACGCGTCCTTCCTGCGGAATCTCAAAACTGATTTTTGTCGTTGGATTGAAAGGGTTGGGATAATTCTGCAACAGCCCGAATCCTGTAGGCGTCTTTTTTAAAATCTCCTTTTTCCTTTCCCGAACACCGGTCGGTTCTGTATTCAAAACGGTCACCCGATGCACAAACAACACGCCGGGAGTATAGATGCGAAAATCCGAGCCTCCATTTTCTCTGTTGGCAAAATACGTGTTCGCCAGATGAAAAGTATGCGTTTTCCATTGCCTGGAGTTATCGACCTGAACAGAACCGCC
>JAACEJ010000544.1 GCA_011682565.1 Actinomycetota bacterium
GCCAAAATATCATTACTGCCGAGGTGCAGATCATTGAGCCGCTTGGCGACCGAATGGATGTATATCTGGACACACCAGACGGCACACGATTCATCGCCAACATCGACCCCCATATTGCATTTAAAGTTGGCGACTCTGTCCGGATGCATATTGACGTTGAAAAGATTCATATCTTTGAACTAGGCGATATCGGCAGAAATATTACACTCAATTGAAATCATACATCAAAACCAACAATCTGCTCAGGCTGGCAGAATATATTGTTGCAAATGACTAAAATGCTACAAATAATTTTGTTCTTTTGCAAGGTTAGCCCTTTTTATTTATTCGTTTCGTACACTAATCTACTGAGGCGCCGAAATTTTCATTGGAATATTGGCCTCAGCCACAACTCCGCCGGACATACGTTTAGCATCCTTGACAAATGCAATGCGCTCATCCTCACCCAGCATGGGCACAAATTTTGGCTCCGGCAATCCACTCATTAGCTCACTAACCACAATGTTCTTGCCGGTAGCCATTGACTTATTGGCCGCTATACCTGTAAGAATAGAATAAGCTCCCTGCACATAGTCGGCATCACGCTTAAGCGGATCAGCAACAGGCTTGCCAAAAATATCATTTAGCATCACAGCATCGCCGCCACCATGACCGCCACGGCCTTCCTCAACTTCCACTTCATAAGGTGCTCTGAAATGCGGATAAATCCGTATCGACGTACTTTCCGATTGAAAACCGCCCTGAACCTTTCCGTCACCGCTGATATAGGAAGATTCATGACAATGCTGCTCTAACCGGCCTTTGGTACCATTGAAGGAAACATGATAACCTTCCCACGGGGTAAAGGAATTAAGGCTGTAACTGAGATATACCCCATTGTTATATCTGACAACCACGTTCATGGTATCTTCTATGTCGATCTGGTCACTGAATACGCACAGGTCGCGCTCATAGCCGTCATATTTTTCATTGTCCAGATACAGTTCCTTCATCGCATCATACTGTTCCATATCCAGGAAGAAATTACACTTGCCGCTAACCTGACAATCGTAGCAGCGTTCGCCGTGTTTTTCCAGCCCATATCGCCTAGCCTGTTTTTCGTTATAGAAGACACGATCACCTTTGGCAAAAACCGATTCCGGATAAGAACTGATCCACCAGTTTACAAGATCGAAATGGTGGGTCGCTTTATGCACCATCAAACCGCCCGAATTTTTCTTGTTGCGGTGCCACCGGCGATAGTAATCAGCGCCGTGACTGGTATCAAGAAGCCATTGAAATTCGACACTCAGAACCTTGCCAATGACCCCACTGAGCAGCAGCTTCTTTATCTGTGTACGCGGCGGCGAATAACGGTAGTTAAATGTCACTCTTACCTTCTTGCCCGTCTTCTTGACGGTATCAACGATGCGCTGGCACTTCTTCTCATCAATCGTCATCGGCTTTTCAGTAATGACATCACAGCCCAACTCCAACGCCCTGCATATATATTCATCATGGAAGCTGTCACGGGTACAGACAATAACGCTGTCCGGCTTATTCTCTTTAACCATCTTGTCAAAATCCTGGGCCGCGTAACATTTCAGGTCGGGATAGACCTTGGCAAGCTCTTTTTTGCGAAGTTCCATCCGCCCCTTATTGTTATCACAAAGAGCCAGCAGCTTTGCGCTGTCTTTGAATTCTCCGCTCAAAGCATCCGTAAACATCACCGAACGCCCACCAACACCAACCAGAACATAACTCTTCATTAACAAAACTCCTAAGTATTGTTTTTTAGCCATTCAAGAAAAGCTGCACCTTCAGTTTCTGAATCTGCATTAACATGATATACTACAAGTTCAGGCTTATACCTGCCGTGAAAACTTTTTATTTCTTCACAAGTTCCATACAATATAGCCGCCTTGCCAGCAGCTTGGATTCTTTCAATAATTTCCGTCCATTCATAATTTGGTTTTCGTCCTGCTCCCGGGACCCATTGTACAACTTTAATCTCCTCGATCGCAAGCAGATCGTCCAGATGCTTCAAAGCATCGGGGCCGTCCAGATGGAATGCCGTATCACTCAAAAACGCAGCCTCTTCCTTAATAGCCGGCAACGCAAATCGTCGGAACATATCCGGGCTTAACAGGCAAATAAAATCGGCCTGAATATAATCGGTTTTGCCCCGGCTGTAAAGCTGCATTCCAGAATTACTGCCAATCCGGGCTTTATCACCGTACTGCCACAATTCATCATATATCCGCTTGTAAATCGGGCGAATCTGTATCATCAGATCGTCAACAATTTCGGGTTGATCAATAAGATCAAACAGTAGTTTTTCCGCTCCGCGCATCGCCTCAAGGCAATCTATATTTGAGTGCAGGTCAATATTCAGTAGCTGGCACCTGTCCTTACAGAATTCTTCGGCTGCCCTGTGAAACTCTTTCATTCGCCGCCATACCGTATTGTTCTCATCAAGCTGTAAAGGTATAAAATCCTTCCAGTCCTCGACGATTTTTTCTGTCCAGCTTGTATCTCGGCTCTCAAGGTTAATTTTCAACGACATCCCCAGAAAAGCGGCCATCTGATCCGGCCCGAAACCAGGCCGAAAACCAGGCATCGCTTCACCGAGAAAAACGGTGTTCTCAAGATACTTTTCCGCAGCCGAAAAACTTATGCTAAAATCATCATCTACCGCCTGAAGACGGGGCATTACAAAATGTTCGGCGCCCTTTTTCGCAAAAACCATCGCACAGGGCCGGTCGATCAATTCATGTGCCCAAAACGCGTCCCAATATTGCTGAGCCCGTTCAAAATCCGGTTTGTATTTCATCCTGTTGCCGCTCCTATACTCTCAACTCTTCAACTTATCTTCAAAAAACTCAAAAGCTTTGTTGCTGGCAAATCCGTGCCCACCATCAAATATATCCGTTCTATAGTTATCAGACACACCTGCGGCTGTGTAGATTTTTTTTACCTCATCGCTACAGCTTAAAGCTTCATCTGAGTAAAAACACATATCATGAACCCCTATTTCGGCCATTAACGGACGAGGAGCAATGAGACCATGCAAATCCGGAATATCACAAAGGTCATACAAACCAAAAAACATCTGTGAACCGCAGAAATTACCGTGTTTCAAGGCAAATTTCGACAATCGTGCACTATAACAGATTATATCCGCTGCTTTCACACGCTCATCCATTATAGATATCCAGGTAGTCATTGTTCCACCGAAGCTCAGACCCATACAGCCGATGTTATCTGAGTCAACAAAGTCAAGTGAGCATAAATAATCGATACACCGCATACCATCAAAAATGTCCAACGCCAACAAGTTAAAGCCAATAAGACCACACTTGATAAAATTCATATTACATTCATCGCGACCCGCGAAGATATCACCCTCACTTCGTTCACCGAATCCTCGCCAGTCAATAGCTATGGTTATACTGCTCTCGTTTAAGTTTTCCCGTT
>JAACEJ010000545.1 GCA_011682565.1 Actinomycetota bacterium
ACTGTTGATGTGCTTCCATTAATTCTAAATCACTATCGATCATTTTATTGAGATGATCGACACGCCTGACATAAGGTAATGACATTGCTTGCTTTTCACTTTTATCTGCGAGAAAGCTTGCCTTGAAATCACTTGTACGAATAATTTTATTTCCGACCCGGGCGACAATTCGATCATTCCTGCAGTTCAACAATATTGTCCCCAGCAGCAAAAAAATCAGAAAATGTAAAACACTGTGTTTCTTGATCATCGACTCCTCGAAATGCTCTCTTATCTTTATGATTTATATAAATTAACCAAAAAGGTAATTAATTAGATGATACTTTGCAAGAACTTTTTAGCTGTGGAAATCCCTTCTTCTTTGTGATTAAATTTCAAAGTAAAAAACAGATCATTTTCATCTTGTTTAAGTTCAATTTTATCTCCGGCACTTTGTATGATTCTACCAAGCCACGGACGAAATTGTTCCCCCGCCGGAATCCATTCCTTCGCAAACTTGCCCTCGATCCTATTTTCCTTAAAGCTTAATTTTTCCACCTTGGCCATTTTCGCGAGTCTTTTAGCAAGCACATAATCAAAGAGATTCTGCGCCGCTTCAGGCATTTTGCCAAACCTGTCTTCTACTTCGGTCTGTAATTCCAGAATTCCTTTTTCGCTTTTGGACTCTACTAATCTTCTATAGATATCAACCCGCTCAGAGCCGGAACGGACATAGTCGTCCGGCAAAAAGGCATCAACACTTATTTCAATTTTTGAATCAACTTCGGGTACTGCGTTCTTCTCCGCAGCGGGCAGCATGTTCAATTCCTCTTTCAGGCCCTGAATTGTTTCTTCAATAATTTTCGTATAGAGATCGTATCCCAGTGCATCAACAAAACCGCTTTGAGAGGCTCCGAAAATATTGCCGGTTCCCCGTATTTCCAAATCTCTCATTGCAACTTTGTAGCCGGAACCAAAATGTGTGAGTTCCTGTATTGTTTGCAACCGCTTTATCGCAGTGCGGGTTAACTTTTTCACCGGAGGAATGAGAAAATATGCAAAAGCCTGTTGATCTGAACGGCCAACACGGCCACGAAGCTGGTAAAGCTGAGACAAGCCAAATCGATCTGCGCGGTTAACGATGAGGGTATTCGCCCTGGGCATATCAATACCGGATTCGATGATCATCGTGCTTACAAGGCATTGGATTTTACCGTTTGTAAAAGACATCATAATTTTTTCAAGATCATGACTCTTCATTTGCCCATGGGCAACCGAAATTGTTATTTCCGGTAAAATCTCTCGCAAAACATTTGCAATTCCGTAAATGGACTGAACCCGGTTGTGAACAAAGAAAACCTGGCCGCCGCGATCGATTTCCTGGAGAATGACTTCCCTTAAAAACTCCTTATCAAAACGACAAATTTCTGTTTTTATTGGAATTCTGTTGGTTGGCGGGGAGTTAATTATAGACAAATCCTTTGCTCCCATCAAAGACATGTGCATTGTGCGTGGAATAGGCGTTGCTGACAGTGAAAGTGTGTCAACCGACTCTTTGATTAACTTTAATTTCTCTTTGTGCATAACACCAAATTTTTGTTCCTCATCAATTATAAGTAGCCCCAAATTGCTAAAATTAATATCTTTAGACAGTATTCTGTGTGTGCCGATAATCAGATCAATTTCGCCTGTGGATAACTTGTTAACAATTTCACTTTGCTCTTTCTTTGATTTGAATCTGGACAGCATCTCAATCTTAATTGGAAATCGACTCAACCGCTCTGAAAAAGTAGTAAAATGTTGCTGGGCTAAAATTGTTGTCGGGACTAGAACAGCAACCTGCTTGCCGTCGTTGATCGCCTTAAAAGAGGCCCTGATGGCGACCTCCGTCTTGCCAAAACCGACATCACCGCAAATCAAGCGATCCATTGGCCGGGACTTTTCCATATCATTTTTCACATCATTGATTGCTGCAAATTGATCGATCGTTTCCTCATATTGAAAAGACGCCTCCAGTTCCTTCTGCCATATTGAATCTTTTGAAAACGCGCAGCCCGGCCTCATTCTTCTTACAGCGTATAATTTTATCAATTTTTTTGCTACTTCTTTTACATTTTCTTTTGTTCGCTTTTTCAGTTTTTCCCAGGCAGCCGTGCCCAGTTTGCTCAAATGCGGAACGACGCCTTCTTTGGAAGAATATTTTTGTACCAAATCCATTTTTTCAAGAGGGACATACAACATATCGCCATCCTGGTACTCTATCTTTAAGCATTCCCGCTTCTTGCCATAAGCCTTGATTTTTTTCAGACCACGATAGATGCCAACACCGTAATCAGTATGGACAACAAAATCTCCGATGTTTATTTTTGCCAATTCTCTTAAGGCAATTGAACGGGACTCGAGTTTGTCTCGCCTGGCAGGCCGCACGCGGCCATAAATTTCGCGGTTGGTATAAATGCTTAAATTTTGATCTGTCCATTGAAATCCGGAGGACAAGTTGGCCGTTTCAATTTTTAAATCAGTCGCAATACCTTCCTGCTGGAACAACTCACGAATTCGATTTTCCTGTGCTTCAGAATCACATAATAATGCAAAAAGGCCTTTGGCGCCACTGCCAAGCAATGAAATATCCTTATCCATTTCTTTTTTAAACAGGCCCAAATTCCCGCCGAACTGGCCATTCGATATAGTGTTAAAATGTACAACTCTTTTCCCTGTTTGGGAAAAGCTTTTTACATTTATCCCGGGAAATCCGGCAATCCTCTTTTCGATAACCTGAATGCTTGAATAATAATTAAAAAAAGGCAGATCGTCAAGAGAGTGCTCCTCAATGAAGCTTTCAAGTCGAACAGAGACTTGCTTCTCATAATCTTCAAATTCTTTGGCAATGAGTGGCGGATCTATTGAAAAAATAATTGTATCAGGTTTAATCCAATCCAGAAAATTGCAATCGAAAGGCAACGCCTCGATGGGTTGCTCATCAAAGGGGCCGAACGGTCCGGCGATAGATAGCGGATAAATTTCCAAAATCGTACATCGCTGTATCGAGCGCTGCGTTTCAACATTGAACTCTCGGATGGATTCTATTTCGTCGCCAAAAAATTCGACCCGAAATGGATTTTCATATTCAAATAAAAACACATCAATAATCCCGCCGCGGACGCTCATCTCTCCCGGGCGATCAACCCTGTCTTCTCTCACGTACCCATATCCGACTAACTTTTCAATCAATCCGGCAAAATTTATCAAAAGTCCTGCTTCCAGGGAAATTTTATTGTCCAGAGCTTTTTCAGGGTTTGCGACTTTTTCCATAAGAGCCTGCGGTGACGACACAAAAATCTTTTCTGTGGTTTCGAAAAGACCCCTCAGCACCCGCATCTTTCTGCCGACATCTGCGCTTAACGGGCCAACCTCGCTCCACACTTGTCGATCATGAGCCGGATAGAATTGGACAGCCTTTTCATCGCAAAGA
>JAACEJ010000057.1 GCA_011682565.1 Actinomycetota bacterium
TCCGAGAGCGATCCATCATCTTCGTAAAACTCTTTATATAAACTCGATGTACGATCAAATAAACGTTCTGCATTGCGCAAAATATTTTCTTCCTTTTCCAGTTCTGAATCTTCATCGGGAAAAGGATCGACAGAACGAATTTCCTGAAGCTGGAATTCGAAAATATCCCGGGATTGCTTCAGTTCCTGTTCGCGGGCTTTGAGCGAGTCCAATTCCCGTGTCAGCGCGTTAAGCCTTTGAAAAGACGCTTTGACTTTTTGTGTCAAATCTGCAAGATGCGCATAATCATCCAGGTAATCAATGTGTCGGCTGGCTTGAAGAAGGAGTTGGTGCTGGTGCTGGCCGTGCAAATCGACCAGCAAATCTCCGATTTGAGCAAGGCTGCTCAGAGGAACCGGCATATCATTGATAAAGCATCGACTTCTGCCGTTCGAACTGATCTCCCGTCGAAGAATGAGAATCGATTCGTCATAATCCAGATCATTTTGGTTGAAAAAGCTTAAAAGCTCAGAGGTCGGGCGAAACTGAAATTCCCCCTCGACAATCGTTTTGTCCGCACCGCTTCTGATCACATCCCTGGTCAGACGATCACCTAAAATTGCACCAAGCGCACCGACGAGGATCGACTTTCCTGCGCCCGTTTCTCCTGTGATGATATTCAGCCCCTGGCCAAATTCAACCTGAATTTCATCGATGAGCGCAAAATTTTTGGCATATAGAGATTTAAGCATAAAGAATCATTCAGGACCAAGATTTTCAAATTTAAGAATTAAAAAAGTTGCAAGACTTTTTGCGAGATTTGTTTCTGCACCAGTTCCCCTGTTCACTGCCGCTCTATCTTTTGCAAGGTTAAGGTTTGATCACGGCAACTTTGCCGGATTTAGACAATTCTTTTTCAGTCGTTACAAGATAGATAAAGACACCGCTTGCTACCTGATCTCCCTTGTCATTGCGGCCATCCCAAACAACGCGAGAGCCAAGTATCTGATCTTTCGGGAAACTTTTAATCAGAAAACCCTCGGCAGTATAAATATTAACAGCCGAGTTTTTAGCCAAATTATCGATTGTAAAAAAGGATTCCGGTCCCTTTAAAATGAATGGATTGGGATAGCCTTTTAAAAAGCTGAGTGTCGCAGCAGGCTTTGTAAATGGCGTGCGCAGCCGGGAAAGACCATTGGTCGTGCCGATATAAATATCCCCGCTTTTTTCATCAAAAGCAAACGATGTGACGTTATCGGCAGGTAGAGGACTGTTTGATGTGGTATAGTGAGTCATTTCAAATCCATCCGCGTGAAGCATCGTCAGCCCACCGCTCGTTCCAATCCATTTGTTGTTGCCCGCATCGACCAGGATACAATTTATGTCATCATTGATTGTACCATACTTTACAAAAACCTGGCCGTCAAACCAATAGTTCAGCCCTTCGGGCGTCGCGATCCACATTACGCCGTCAAAATCCATAGCAAGGCTGCGAATATGTTCGGACTCGAGGCCATCTTCTTTTTTCAGTCCCTGGGAAAGATCATCGTCGCTTTTATCAAATGGTGTGTTTTTATCATCCAGCACAGTGATACCATTATCCTCGGTGCCAATCCATTTTCTTCCATCATTATCGAATGCTATTGCTCTCACCTCTATCGAACTGATGCCATCCAGAGTTGAAAAGTATTGCCAATTATCATCAGGATCAACCACCGCAACGACTTGCTTATTATCAGCCAAATAATTGAGAATCCACATATTGCCTTGGGAATCCAATCGCAGTCCGGTAATGACCACATAATTCGGGTTGATCTGAATACCTGCCAATTTTCCGCTTTGATTGTTAATTGCAGAGATTTTAAAAGAGTCACTCTCAATGTTATCAAAAATAGCTATGCCGCCTCCCCAGTTGCCGGCCCAAACACGATTATCCGAATCAACTGCCAGAGTTTGATAGCCGCTCCCAACATCCAGGCCATCGGTTTTTGAAAACGTTCTCCATGTTACACCGTCAAAACGCGAGATTCCAATATTTGAAGCAGCCCAGAGGTTTCCATTGTGATCAAAAGCCAGAGCGTTAAATTTATTTTCCACCGGGCCATTTGGCAGATATTTTTCCCATTTGAAATTGTCCTCATCAAACCGGGCCAGGCCGTTATCCCGCATTCCCGCCCACAATTTATTTTTATCATCAACGCCCAAATTATAAACATTACGCAAATTCGGACCCAGTTTTTCCCAGGTGCCGTCATCGGATTTCCGGTGAACGTCATAACGACTGCCGGCAACAAGATGACCCTTCCATTCAGCAAAAGCTCTGATCGTAGTACCCCGCAATTCCGCCGCAGACCATTTGCTGCCATCAAAAAAAGAGACGCCGGAATCGGTGCCTGCTACAAACGTATTTTGGAATTCAAAGATAGTGAATATTTCAGAGCCGGGGAGCCCGTCAGCAGAAGTAAATGTCGACCAGGCGCTGGGCGCCTGCAGATTGGGAAAATCCAAACTTGCTCTTTTTACGGAATGAGCCAGTGCCACCCAAATATTTCTGTCTGCAATAACGATCCTGCGTGATTCACCGATGTAATACGTCTCTTTAACTTCCCAGCCCTGCGGATCGTTTTCATTTTTCACGAAAAGACTGACGCCCTCTTTAAAGGCAACAAAAATCGAATCACCATAAGGATAAAGTTGGCTGATCACCTGATCGCGATAATTTGTTTTCTTGGCCCAGTTTTTGGCTTTGGGATCATAAACATGAAAAACCCCATTTTCAAGTGCCGTCCAAATATTTCCGCGCTCATCTTCGGTAACAGCATGCACGTCATTATTTTCAAGGCCATCCGTGTTTGTAAATTTGCTAAAGGTCAAAGTGTTGGTGCTGAATCGAAGCACACCGCCGTTCGTTGCGCACCAGATCAGGGAATCTCTGAGAACAAACTGACGAATATCCTGCGCATTCGTAAAGGTTTCCCATTCGCCGCTGGCGGCAAAAAGAAAAGAATTGAACAAAAAAATAACAGCGAGAATAGAGAGTATGCTTTTTTTCATCATAGGCAATTTTTTTAAGGGGAGGTTTTTAAATACAAACAGTCGATCCGTCTATTTTATTCTATCAAGAGAAACAAATGCTTAAACATCTGGAAAAGGCATCTGTTCCCGAAAAGATTGATTTATTTGCAAAAGCACTATTTAGTCGAGCTTGGTAAAAAGATCAGACATTTCAATTGCGCTCAGAGCAGCGTCCCAGCCTTTATTGCCTGCCTTTGTTCCGGCGCGCTCGATCGCTTGTTCCAGCGTATCCGGCGTTATAATGCCATAACTGACAGGCATTCCGCTTTCAAGACCGACCTGCGCAACACCTTTTGTTACCTCGCCGGCAATGTACTCAAAATGCGGCGTTGCGCCGCGAATGACGGCACCGAGGCAAATGATTGCATCGTATTTTTTGGACGCTGCAAACTTTTTCGCGACAACAGGTATTTCAAACGCTCCCGGCACCCAGGCAATTTCTATGTCTTCGTCCCGGCATTCATGCCTGTGCAAACAATCCAGAGCGCCTTCCAGCAGTTTACTGCAAATCAGTTCGTTAAAACGGCTGACAATGATCCCGAACTTTTTATCTTTCGCAGTGAGTTGCCCTTCGTATACTTTTGGCATGGTTTTATTCATCCTTTTCTTTGTCGTCATCTTTTACTTCCTGCAGAATCAGGTGTCCCAATTTGTCGCGCTTTGTTTCAAGGTAAAAACTGTTGACATGATTTGGCTCAATTTCAATCGGAACCCTCTCAACAACCTGCAACCCATATCCTTCCAGGCCAATGATCTTTTTGAGATTATTGGTAAAAAGTCGAAGTTTTTTTACACCCAATTCTGATAAAATTTGTGCCCCGATTCCATAATCGCGCAGGTCTGCTTTATATCCCAGATCTTCATTCGCTTCCACAGTATCACGACCCGCATCCTGCAGGGCATAAGCCAATATTTTATTTGCCAGGCCAATGCCTCGCCCTTCCTGCCTCATGTACAAAAGAACACCGCGCCCCTCTTTTTCAATCGCCTGAAGAGCGACAGCCAACTGTTCACCACAATCGCATCGAAGAGAACCGAATATATCTCCGGTCAGGCATTGGGAATGAACGCGAACAAGAACCGGTTCTTCGGTGGTTATATTTCCTTTAACAAGAGCAACATGATGATGTTCGTCGACCTTGCTGTTAAACAAATGCAATTTGAAATGACCAAATTTTGTCGGCAAATCCGCAACCGCGACCAGTTTGACCAGGACTTCTTTGCGGCGACGATATTCAATGAGATTGCGAACACTGATAATCGGCATATCGAACTTTTTTGCAATTTTCTTCAATTCAGGCATTCTTGCCATTGATCCGTCTTCCGACATAATCTCGCACAAAACCCCGGCGGGATAGCTGTCTGCCAGCTTTGCCAGATCAACAACAGCCTCCGTATGGCCTGCCCTGCTTAAAACACCGCCGGGAGCTGCAGCTAAAGGAAAGACGTGTCCGGGAACAGCAAAATCCGTTGCACGGGCATCAGGATCGACCAAGGTGCGAATTGTTTTTGCCCTGTCCGCCGCTGAAATGCCGGTTGTAACGTCATGCCTGGAATCGACTGACACGGTAAAGGCGGTTCCCAAAAGCGCGGTATTTCTCATAACCATCAGATTAATGGAAAGCTCCTCCAAACGCTGCCCGGCCATGGGAACGCAAATCAATCCACGGCCATGTTTCGCCATAAAATTTATATCTTCGGGTGTGACTTTATCGGCCAGCATGATAAAATCTCCCTCGTTTTCGCGGTCTTCGTCATCGACAACAATAATCATTTTGCCCTGACGAAGTTTTTCAATCGCTTCATCTATTTTTTTTAAATTTTCCACAGTTTTCAAAAAATCCCAACTTTTATTAATCAGATAAATCCATACTCTGAAAGCTTTTCCAGAGTTACACCATCCTGCTTTTCATCAGGGTGAAGGTATTTATAAACATATTTTCCGAGAATATCAACTTCAATATTGACACGGTCTCCTTTTTCGAGCTCGCAGATAGTCGTAACTTCCCAGGTATGAGGTATCAAAGCAATGGAAACGTCTTGTCCTTCTGCCCGGGCAATTGTCAAACTCACGCCATCAATCGCAATAGATCCTTTCTCAACAAAATATTTCGCCAACTCATCATCAACGCGAATTTTAAGCCAGTATCCCGGCTTTTTCGGTTCAATCGAAATGACATTCCCCATACCGTCGATATGACCCTGAACAAAATGTCCGCCCATGCGACTTTCAGCCTGCAATGCTCTTTCCAGATTAACACGCGAATGAGATGTTAAGCGGCCCAAAGTTGAACGATCGAGGGTTTCCTCAACCGCATCAACGGCAAATCCTTGTGAAACTTGTTCCACCACGGTGAGGCATACACCGTTCACAGCAATGCTGTCACCGATTTTTATGTCATTTAATATCAGCTTGGCGTGTATTTGAAAGCGGGCCCCATCCCCTCGTTTTTCAACAGACTCTATTGATCCGACTTCCTCGACAAGACCGGTAAACATAAAGGTTACCCCACAATCGAATCAAATTTAAAACTGCCGGTTATCATCAAATCCGTATTTAGGCGGCGAATAGAAAAATCGTGCAAAGCAATCGCAGAATTGATATTTCTGATACCCAAATCGCCGATTGCATCAATACCACTTCCGAGAACCTTGGGAGCGATAAAGAGAACCAGCCGATCGGCATCGCTGTCTTTCAGGCACTCTGTTTGCACTGTGTTCCCTCCTTCCACAATGACAGAAGTAATGCCGATTTCGGCCAACGTTTTCCACAACTTTTTCAACGGCGCCCATCCACGTTCATCGGCATCGAACACCAGCACCAAAGCACCTCTATCTTCAATGCGGACAATTTTTTCTTTTGAAGAATCTTTGGTTGTCACAATAATTGTTCCGGGTGCCAATTCTTCTGATAGAATATTGGCATCCAGGGGAACACGCAATTTACTGTCCAGAATAATCCGCTTGGGGGAAACCGCTTTGATGTAACGCACTGTGAGATGAGGATCATCGGTAATGATGGTATTAATGCCGGCAAGGATTGCATCGTGTTTAGCGCGCAAGCGATGTGCCATGATGCGGGTTTCTTCAGAAGTAATCCACTTGGAATGACCGGTGCTGGTTGCGATCCTGCCGTCCAGTGTTTGAGCAATTTTTAGCGTGATAAATGGGATATTTTTCGTGATGTATTTGATATATCCTGCATTTAATTCCCGGCATTTTTCTTCCATCACATTGACATCAACGGCAATCCCTTTTGATTTAAGGTAATTAATCCCTTTTCCATTAACGATCGGATTCGGATCCTGCATTCCTATGACGACACGAGAAATTCCTGTTTCATAGATTTTAACCGTACATGGTCCGGTCTTTCCCTCATGGGCGCAAGGCTCGAGCGTCACATAAAGCGTTGAACCCAGCGATTCGTCGCCGGCTGCCTGGATCGCATTGACTTCTGCATGAGCCTCGCCATATCGTTGATGATAGCCCTCTCCGACGATCTTTCCGTCTTTCACCAAAACAGCACCGACCAATGGATTCGGACTAACGTATCCTCTACCGTTCTCTGCTAATTTAAGCGCCCTTTTCATGAATTTGAGATCAACGTCTCCGGCGCGGATATTATTGTTTTCTGGCAAAACCTTTACCTTTGACTAATACAAAACAGCCCCAAAAGATTACTTTCAGGGCTACCTTCTTATTGTAAAAAAACTATTGTAAACAGAGACATCATGCCTTCATACTTTTAGACTGCAATCTTTATTAACATACGAAACATATCAATATAACCATATTACAAAACCAAGTCAAGAATATTTTCCGAAAAGATTATCACTACAAATTGACGTCTGAGCAAAAAAAAACACAAAATATTGATTTTTCTCTTGACATTTAATCATTTGATTAATATATTTTTTTCGCGTTTTTACGACGCATTTTCCTCCGGGAGAGGGGGAAAGTTTTGTTGATAGGAGTACCCCAAGTCTCAGGGTTTGCCAGTAATGCTTTCCGAATTGAAGTATGCCTCCTTAATTTTCACCAAGTTGTTCTATCGACAAATATCTTTCTCGACAACAATAATTGGGTAGAAATTGTTCCAAAATACAATTTCTTGGGTGTTAACGCAAAATGATGAGGAAACATGATGAAGAAGACTGAAGAAGAAATTGAACTCAATTTTGGTGAAGAGAGTATTGCTACCTCCGTGGGGACCACAAGGCTATCATCAAACACATATTCAGATGGCTTGAAAATCCCGAGATTTTTTACCAAAGAAGGCATACACCCTTATGACGAGCTGGAATGGGAAACTCGCAGCGCATCAATTACTAATGATAAAGGCGAGGTTATATTTGAACGCGATGACGTAGAAGTGCCGAAATCCTGGTCTCAAACAGCGCTCAATATCGTCGTTTCAAAATATTTTCACACATATAAAAATTCAAAGGTGGAAGAAAAAAGCATAAAACAACTGATCGACCGTGTTACCAAAACAATCGCAGTATGGGTAAGAAAAGACGGTTATTTCGATTCGGATCAGGATGCGGAAACTTTTGAAGCGGAACTCACGCACCTGCTGGTCAATCAAAAAGCAGCCTTTAATAGCCCCGTCTGGTTCAACATGGGCGTTGAGGACAAGCCGCAATGTTCAGCCTGTTTTATCAATTCAATCGAAGACACAATGGAATCCATTCTTGATTTGGCCAAAACGGAAGGCTTGCTCTTTAAGTGGGGTTCCGGTACAGGCACAAACCTTTCACCTCTGCGTTCATCCAAAGAAAATCTCTCAACCGGCGGTTCGGCCTCGGGGCCTGTCTCTTTTATGCGCGGATACGATGCTTTCGCCGGCGTTATCAAATCAGGTGGAAAAACCAGGCGCGCTGCAAAAATGGTGATCCTCAATGCTGAACATCCGGACATTGAAGAATTTATCAATTGCAAGGTGAATGAAGAAAGAAAAGCCTGGGCTTTAATTGATAAAGGTTATGACGGTTCCTTCGGCGGCGAAGCGTACAATTCTGTTTTCTTTCAAAACTCGAATAACAGCGTGCGCGCAGTCGATCAGTTTATGCAAGCCGTGGAAGAAAATCGAAATTGGTACACAAAAGCAGTAACGACCGGCGAAGTGATTGCTACCTACAAAGCCAGAGACCTGATGAAAATGATGAGCGAAGCGGCTCATGTCTGCGGTGACCCGGGTATCCAGTTTGACACGACGATAAATTCCTGGCACACTTGCCCGAACTCGGCACCCATCAATGCTTCAAATCCATGCAGCGAATACATGTTCATCGACAATACGGCATGCAATCTTGCGTCGTTAAATCTGATTAAATTTGTAAAAGAAAATGGCGAATTTGATATCGAGGCTTTTCGTCGGGCCGTTCATCTTCTCATCGTTTCGCAGGAGATCATTGTTGACAATTCAAGTTACCCGACGGAAAAGGTAACACAAAACAGTCATATCTTCAGAACTCTCGGTCTTGGCTATGCCAACCTGGGCGCTTTGCTTATGTTTATAGGATTACCCTATGACAGCGATGCAGGACGGGCAATAGCAGGCACAATCACAGCATTAATGACAGGACAGGCGTATTTATCTTCGGCCGTGCTCGCCAGCTCGGTTGGAACTTTTGAAGAGTTTGACAAAAATCGGCAGCCGATGCTTAATGTGATGAACAAACACGCTGCGGCTGTAGAGGACATTGATAAACAATACGTTTCTGAAAAGCTGCTGGAGGAAACCGCTGCCGTTTGGAACGACGCCATCGATATGGGAGAAAAATTCGGATATCGCAATGCGCAGGTAACTGTTCTGGCACCCACCGGCACAATCGGTTTTATGATGGATTGCGACACGACCGGCGTTGAACCGGATATTGCGCTGGTCAAATATAAAAAAATGGTCGGCGGTGGATTTGTTAAATTAGCCAATAATACGATTGGCACGGCGCTGCAACGACTCGGTTACTCTGACGAGCAGGTTTCAGAAATTTTAAGCTATGTAGAAGAAAACGACACAATTGAGGGCGCGCCTTATATTAATGATCAGGACTTGAAGGTCTTTGATTGTGCATTCAAGCCCCTCAACGGCTCACGCTCTATTCATCACATGGGCCACGTTAAGATGATGGCAGCCGTACAGCCTTTCCTGTCCGGTGCGATTTCTAAAACAGTAAATATGCCGCATGATTCGACGCCGGAAGATATTGCCAATGTTTACATGCAGGCGTGGAAGCTGGGTTTGAAATCAATCGCCATTTATCGCGATGGCTCCAAACGAACGCAGCCGCTCAGCACGGGTGAATCAGATGAAAACCCGGCAGAAAGCGAAAATAAAATGCACCGCCGCAGATTGCCGGATGAAAGGCGCGCGCTTACGCACAAGTTTTCAATCGCGGGTCATGAAGGCTACATCACCGTGGGAGAATACGATGACGGTAGTCCCGGCGAAATTTTCGTGCGCATGGCAAAAGAGGGATCCGTGGTCTCCGGCCTGATGGATAGTTTTGCCACGTCAATATCAATCGGTTTGCAATCCGGTGTTCCTCTGAAAACGTATGTAAACAAATTCAGCCACACGCGATTCGAGCCGTATGGTTTCACAAACAACCCGAAAATCCGTATTGCCAAATCGATCAGCGATTACATCTTCAGATGGCTTGGTCAAAAGTATCTCAAAGAAGAAGAGGTACCGCAGGATAATGTAGGCACATCCGATATGACCGAGTTTGAAAAAGCCAATTTGAGCAAACAACTGGAAACAACCGCCCAGGAAAACGCCGTGTTCCTCAGACAGGCAGATGCTCCTCCCTGCCCATCCTGCGGCAGCATTATGGTGAGGAACGGTTCATGCTATAAATGTATGAACTGTGGTGATACAAGCGGTTGTTCCTGATGGTTGGAGCCTAAAATCTCATTTTTTTGCAGGAGAATCTCGTTCTCAAATTACAGCTTGGGAACGAGATTTTATTTGGTATCGTTCAACAATCTAGGTATCTAATATTTTCAGGAACTGCGCTAACCAAGTCGGATGAGCAGGCCAGGCAGGGGCAGTTACCAGGTTGCCGTCTGTCACCGCACCGTCAATCGGAATATCGGCGTATTCGCCTCCAGCGATTTCGACTTCGGGGCCCACTGCCGGATAGGCGGCGACTTTGCGGCCATTGACCACTCCCGCCGCTGTAAGAACTTGTGCGCCATGGCAGACAGCCGCCACCGGCTTGTTCGCTTCAAAGAAGTGGCGCGTAATTTCCAGCACACGCTTGTTGAGGCGAAGATACTCCGGCGCACGGCCACCCGAAATGACCAGTGCATCGTAATCTTTAGGCTCGATGTTAGCAAATGTGGCGTTCAAGGTGAAGTTGTGCCCGGGCTTCTCGCTATAAGTCTGATCACCCTCAAAGTCGTGGATCGCAGTACGAATGGTCTCGCCCGCTTTCTTGTCGGGGCAAACAGCGTGAACAGTGTAACCAACCATTTGCAATGCTTGGAAGGGCACCATGACCTCGTAATCTTCTGCAAAGTCACCGACGAATTGTAAGATCTTCTTAGACATAAAAAACTCTCCTTTTTGAAATGGTGTTGAGAACATGTATGGGTTTTAGCTGGATTTCACGCAGGTATCCAGATTGTTTGCTTTAGTGAATGGTTATTTTGGCATTTTATTAACCTGCACAATACACATTTTCATCCGTTGGCAAGCCACGAA
>JAACEJ010000546.1 GCA_011682565.1 Actinomycetota bacterium
CAAAATGTTGCAAGGCGTCATCATTCAGCAGATCAAAATCATAGCCATTGGCAATGAGCAGTTTGCCCAAATCGCCCCAATAAAATTCACGCGTCCATTTTCGTGCATTCAAAACATTTAACGTCCACTGGTTGGCAAGTGGCGAGTAGATGCCGATATCCGGAGCAAATTCTCCTTGGCGTAAAAGGTAGGAACATCGGGCAACATACCCGGAAAGCAGCGGATAATATTTCCACCAGATATTGGTGGGAGTGATGCGTGCAGCAAACGGAATTTCCCGCGACGGCGCCGGGTAGCGCTCGGGAGAATAGCTGTAGCCATGATTGATAAAGTGGTTTGCACCCGAGCGTAAAAAATCGTCGCCGGCAATTTTAAGCTCTTCCAGAGTCGCCCGATACAGTTCCCAATGGATGTAGGTATAAGCCTCGACGTCGACAATGTTGCGACCATAAAGATGAGCGCCCGAGGCAATATACTTTTTCGGACCGATGCGCGTATCGAACCAGGGCACGGCATCTTTCTCGCCGGGCGTAATCTCCATTTCCGGCAAGTCCGCTAAACCGGCGGTTTCCAAAACATCGCTGGGAAAGCCAATAGGTTGGATACTGGCTTTAACATTGTGTTTTTTACACCAGCTTAGCAAGGGTTTATAAAAGGCTTCGATGCCGACGTGGTGCAAAAACTCGCTCACATCGTAGCGGGTTTTGGGCGTAATCTCACCGGCGTCCCACCATATTGCCGGCAGATACTTTGTGAGATCGTAACCTTTAAATTGACGAAACTCCTCCATCAGGCCATCGCTCCAGTAGATGCCGTTCGGCAAATTGGCCAGCTCGAAACTGTCACAGTGCAAGGCTTCCAGGGTCTTGCCGAATGCGTCGCCAAAAGCCTGATAAAATTTGCCGCCGATATAGTTCAAATATCTTTTCACTGCCGCTTTGTTAAAATGATCCAGCGTCCAATGATCCCTGCCAAAATCGACATCTTTTGCTGCGTTTCTCTGTCCCGTGTATTTGAGCCAAAATACCATCAGGCGCCAGTTTCCTTCGGGTACTTGCCATGTCAGAGTATTTTTCTTCACTTTGGCAGTGAGATCAATAACGGAAGATTGATCTATTTTCCCGTCAACAATTTTTCCGGCCACGACAGCAACCAGCTTGTTTATATCTGGAATATCCTGCACGCGAATTTCACCACGACGATCGGCTGCTTTTTTAAAGAGAGGAAGATCACCGGAAAAAACGGTGGGGCCCCGGAGATCAGTCCAGGCCGGAACAAGGCTCTTGCTCCGATCTTCCTGCGCTAACCACGAACCGCCATAGGCCCAGCCCAATGAGAAATTCAGATACACTTTCATATTAAGCGATTTGGCAGTATGGATGGCATGTTTGACCATGTCAAGATATTCGTCGGAAAGGTATTCAATATTTCCTTTTTCATAAACACCGTACGCGGCGCTGGTAATCAAAACACCACCCAAGCCCTTCTCATGCATTTGTTCAAGTTCCCAGGTAATTTCTTCCCGGGTCACGGCGCTGCCCGGCCACCACCAGTAGGTGTAGGGCCGGCAATCCATGGGTGGGTTGCGAAAATCGATTGTTAATTCTCTGAGGTTTTTGCCATACAGCGAGTTTGCCGGTGAAAGCGTCAGTATAATATTTGCTAAAATAAATCCCCATATTACAATCATAAATTTCAATTTTCTTTTCACGTTTTTATCCCTTACTTGTACAGGCTCTCAAGTAATCTTTCTGGTTACTGATGGCAGTTAAAAAAAGGGCAGAGCCTTAGTCTCTGCCCCTTTTACAACATTACTTTTTGGAAATTACGAACAAGAAGCCCTTATTTCAAAAGGGTCATCCTTTTAGATGCGTTGAAATGGCTGGATGTTATTTTGTAAAAGTAGACACCTGATGGTACGCTATTGCCCATATCATTAGTGCCGTCCCAGGTTGCATGATAGGTTCCAGCCGTCATGTGACGATCAACCAGAGTTTTTATTTTCTGGCCGAGCGAGTTGAACACTGCGAGAGAAACATTATTGGAAACCGGAATCGCGTATTCAATTTCCGTCGTAGGATTGAAAGGATTAGGATAGGCATCTCCTAATTCATAGGATGCAGGAACTACTGTCGGATTACCATCAACATCCGTAATTCCGGTACCGTCATTCAGACAGAAAATAACTTCATCAATCGAATATCTCTGATGATCTTTCTTGACGGTGGCATAATTGGCATCCCATTTACAATCAGGAGAAGTTGCATAGTCAGCCATCCATATCGTATTCATTGCGCCGCCATCATCCGTAGGATATGATGCCCAGGTTAGCGTTCTCAATTCGCTTGTGTGAAAAGAGTTTTCGCCGTTTGGAGTAACATCACTTTGGGTTCCTTCCATAACGTAGCTATAAGGTACCGTAGCTGTAACAACGGCCTGATCCTTTTCTTCCAGGAAAGTCCATGGGATAGAAACAAACTGCCAGGTATCGTTAAAAGTAGTTAGACGCTGCGTATAAAATTCGCCAAACTCATCTTGTGCAATAAAGGTTTCGCCTTCTATGCGGACAGTTGTTGAATGTTCTTTCCCGCCGCCGAAATTGGCATCTTCTTTATCGAGTACATAAAACCATAAGGGCGGTGTACCTTCGGGGGCTTTAATCCAGAATGTTACGCGTTCGGTGGCCGAAGCATCCAGGGGAACGTCCCAACCGGGTGCAGCATCATTGCGTCGCATATCCATCCAAAGGTTCGGGCCGGGAATTTGATTCATAACGAAATCGACACAGTATGGTCCGGCTGCCGGTTCAGGATCATTACCCGTAATTTTCATGTAATCACATCTTTCTTTGTTTACACACCAGCGAATTACATAAAAAGTTGCAGGGTCACTCTTTGTTCCAAAACGAGTAGGATTTCCTAAATCGTTGATCTGGCCTGGATCCGGGTTCATCATTTCATCGCACCAAATCCTCATTTCAGTAACCCCTGAAAACGCAAATGATGCCATTAACAAAACGACCAGCATGGATAGAATTATTTTTGCTTTCATGTCTTCACTCCTAGTTTTTGTTTTAATAGCTTGCACTTTTTAGCAACCCTTACTATCCCGGGTTTGTTTTTTGAGGATTATCTCCTCATTCCCTAAAATAATTTGCCGCCTCACCTCCTTTCTGTTAATTATGCAATTTCGTTATTTATGATTGTTCTGTGTCGCTCTATCACCTCCTTTCTTGCTGCTTGGATTATTGTTTGTATCGAATTAGATGGTGAATATTAATAAATACCAATCTCCCACATGGGCTCTTTGAGGTTCCTGCCTTATTTCAACAATAGCATTTTGTGGCTTTGTATAGTTAAGCCGGATTGAAGGCAATATATATAAATTCCGCTTGGTAATTTATTTGCAACCCAACTGGTTTTATAGCTTCCAGGTTTTTG
>JAACEJ010000058.1 GCA_011682565.1 Actinomycetota bacterium
ATCCAGATTGCTTCGCTTCGCTCGCAATGACATTTTGGGACTTTTTACAGGTTACTCTTGAATCATAAAAACGTTAATCGTTATTCCGATCAAAAGAAGGAAATGCTGAATTTCACTCCGAAAGGAAAATGAAATGTATTTATCTCTAAGTTGGCGAAATTTATGGCGAAATAAAAAACGGACTGTCATTGCCGCAACTTCTGTGTTTCTTGCCGTTCAGGTCGCCGTTATCATGCGTTCAATGCAAACCGGATCTTATGCTTACATGATTCGTTCGTCGGTAAAGTTTTACACCGGCTACCTGCAGGTGCAGGGAAAAGGTTATTGGGAAAACCGTTCGCTGGATAAAAGCATTGTTATTGATGAAAAACAGAAAAACAAAATTTCGCAAATTCTTCACGTTACCTCCCTAGTGCCACGATTAGAAGCCTTTTCTCTGGTCTCCTTTAAAAAAGTCACAAAAGTGGCACAAATCACCGGCATTGATCCGACAACGGAAAACAACATGACCGATTTGAAAAAAAGACTGGTACAGGGGAACTATCTAACGGATATGCCGGAGGGCGTATTAATCGCGCAGGGTTTAGCCAATATGCTTAAAGTCGGTGTTGGTGATAGTGTTGTGCTTTACGGACAAGGATATCACGGCGTCATTGCCGCGGCAAGGCTACCGGTTGCCGGCATTGTTAAATTCCCGATTACAAAAATGAATAATGGAATGGTTTTCCTGACGCTCTCAAATGCGCAAAATATATTTTCCGCTTATGGCAGAATAACATCATTGGCGATCATGCTGGACGACATTAAAAACCAAACACACGTTTATAATTCATTAAGCTCAATGTTAGGGGGGCAATATGCGCTCATGACATGGCAAGAAATGATGCCCGATCTGGTACAAGGTATCGAGATCGACAATGCAAGCGGATTAATCATGCTGATCATTCTTTACATGGTCATTGCTTTCGGTATTTTCGGCACCGTCATGATGATGACCACAGAGCGGGCAAAAGAATTCGGCATTTTAATATCGGTAGGAATGAAAAAAACGAGACTCGTCTGGATAACGACATTAGAAACCGCTTTTCTTGCCTTCCTGGGTGCAATCTCCGGTGCTGTATTTAGCTTGCCGGTTATCACTTATTTTCATTACCACCCAATCCCCATTACCGGTAATGCTGCACCGGTGTTTGAGTTATTGGGCGTGAAACCCATTTTCTATTTCAGCACGGATCCGTGGCTCCTCATTAACCAGGCAATCGTTGTTTTGTTCATTGCACTGGTCACAGCCCTGTATCCCATTTTCTTCATCAAACAACTGCAGCCGGTACAGGCGATGCGAAGTTAATTAAGGAGAAAAAAAAGATGATAGCATCTCTCGCGTGGAAAAATATCTGGAGAAATAAAAAACGCAGTCTCATCATTATTCTTGCCACCGCCCTTGGTCTGTGGGGCTGCCTTTTGGCCGGTGCAATCTGGATGGGATGGGGCGAATCGATGGTCGATACGGCGATCGACCGCGATCTGTCGAATATCCAGATTCATAAAAAAGGATATACTCAGAATAATGAGATCGTAAATTTCATTCCCAACGGATTTCGAATTCTCAAAGAGACGCAAAGTATTGCGGGAGTAAAAGCGGTTTCCGGCAGGACGCTCGTTGAGGCCATGGCTGCCTCTCCGACCTCGACCTTTGGAGTGAAAATTGTGGGCATTATTCCAGCACAAGCAAAAAAAGTAACGGATATTTATAACCGGCTCATAGAAGGTAACTATTTTACAGGAAACGGCAGGAATCCAATTGTTATCGGTAAAAAATTGGCCACCCGGCTGGGTTTAAAACTGCATTCCAAAATCGTCCTCAGTTTCCAGGGTTTAGATGGCTCACTTAATTATGCGGCCTTTAGAATTGTCGGAATTTACAAAACAGAATCTTCACTTTTTGACCAATCAAATGTTTTTATGCAGCAAGCCGATCTGTTTCGCCTTTTAAGCAGCAAGCCGATCATCCATGAAATTGCCATCAGGACAGAGTCTGCCCGGATCATGCCCCAGGTCTATGATGTATTGAAACCAAAATATTCTCATCTTGCCGTGCAAACATGGGAAGAGCTTGCACCGGAAGTCGCCTTTACCTCTGCTGCAATGGAAAGTTTTACCTATATATTCCTCGGCATCATTTTATTTGCGCTGCTTTTCGGCATAACAAACACCATGTTAATGGCTGTGATGGAACGCGTTCGGGAATTGGGGGTGCTGATAGCAGTGGGCATGAAAAAAGGAAAGATTTTTGCCATGATCTTGCTGGAAACCATTCTGCTCTCAATTACCGGGGGTATTGCGGGAATTGTGATTGGTGGACTTTCCATTGCTTATTTTTCCCACACAGGAATCGATCTTTCCGCCCTTGCATCCAGCATGGAAACCTTTGGCGCAAGCACGCTGCTCCATCCCTTTCTGCCGCTGGATATGTACATCGCCCTGACGGTTATGATCGTAATAACAGCGTCCATCTCTGCAGTATTGCCGGCATGGAAAGCTGTTCACATTCAACCGTCGGCAGCGATAAGGACGTATTAGAGAGTTTAACAGTTGGTCGCAGAGAAATATTAAATCCTCGGTGACCTGCGGTTAAAAAATAACTAAACAATACTGGAGATAAAAGATGCCATTGATTGAATTAAAAAATTTGAGCAAGACATACAACACAACTGCGTTTCCCGTTCATGCAGTCAATAATGTAAATTTAAAAATCGAAAAAAAAGAATTTACCGCCATCGTCGGTCCCTCCGGCTCCGGTAAAACGACCCTGCTCAATCTCATCGGCGGACTCGACAAACCGACGGGCGGCAGCGTTTTCGTCGAAGATCGGGACATTGCCACATTAAAATCGAATGAATTGATTGATTTCAGGCTTCATCACATCGGATTTGTCTTCCAGGCATACAATCTGATTCCGGTGTTCACGGCCAAAGAAAACGTCGAATTCATCATGCTTTTGCAAGGCATCTCCAAAACGGAAAGAGATAAAAAAGCGATTGAACTGCTGAATGCGGTTGGTTTGGGAGAGCGGATCGACAGTCGTCCTTCGCAATTATCCGGCGGACAACAGCAGCGTGTCGCTGTGGCCCGTGCTCTGGCATCGCGACCTAACTTTGTCCTGGCAGATGAGCCGACAGCGAATCTCGACTCTCACACCGCCGAGTCACTGCTCGATCTGATGGAACAATTGAACAAAGATTATGAAATGACATTTGTTTTTTCGACGCACGACCCACGGGTAATCAAACGCGCGCATCGGGTTGTTACCTTGGAGGATGGAGCGATTAAATTCGATGTCGGGGGTAAAAATTAGAAACAAAATTTTACGGGCAATGTGAATAAATGAAAAAATTCATCTTGATTCTTTTTATGCTGCCGCTTCCACTGGCGGCGCAACTTTCATCTTTTTCTGCGAATGGGTATGTGAAATATCTTTTCAGCACATCTAAATTTCCTTTTGTGAATGAAAGACTGAATGACCATCTCATCCACGCGAGACTGAACACACGGTGGTATCCGGCAGAACCGCTTACCGCAGCGGTGGAAGTACGCATGAGATCATACTATGGCGATTCAGTCGAAAAATTGCCGGGCTTTTTGGATCAGATAAAAAGCCATCACGAATACGCCCAGTTGGATGATGTCTTGTGGCATAAGAAAAAATCGCTCGGCTATGTTCAATTGGATCGATGCTGGATCAATTACAGTCAGGGGAATGCAGAGGCGACGCTAGGGCGGCAACGCATTGCCTGGGGCACTGCGATAGTCTGGAACGTCATCGATCTTTTCAATCCCCAATCCATTCTCGATTTCGATTATGAAGAAAAACCCGGCGCCGATGCCGTGAGAATTCAATATTACACAGGCGCTGTTTCAAAAGTTGAAATCGCCGTAAAACCCGGCAAAACAAAAAGACGAACCATTGCTGCTGCGCATTTTTCCATCAACGCTTTTGAATATGATTTTCATGGAATTGCAGGCATTCGAAATGACCGCTGGATTTTTGGCGGAGCATGGGCCGGAGCAATTCACAAAGCAGGATTTCGCGGCGAGTTTCTTGTCAGCGAAGCGCCGGGATCGTCACCGACAATGAGCAAATATTCTGTCTTTCCTAACGCCCTCTCTCCTTTTCAGAATAATAAACCTGTCCTCAGTACCGTTCTTTCCGGGGATTATACTTTTTCAAACTCGCTTTATTTGCTTACGGAAATACTTTTCAATAGCAATGGTAAAACAAAAAATGTCGGGCTGTTTTATTGGCAGGCACTGCAAGCGGGTATGCTCTCTCCTTCACGCTGGTCCGTGTTCCAGGAAATCTCATACGACATTACTCCTCTGCTGCGATGCGGCACTTTTGCAATTTTCAATCCCATCGACAAATCCTCCGTCATCGTCCCGCAACTGACATGGTCAATGGCAACCAACCTCGATCTGACTCTTATTGGATTCTTTACGTCCGGGAAACATTTTACGGAATGGGGAGATTTCGGTAGGTCGGCTTTTTTGCGGATTAAATATTCTTTTTGAAAAGACGAAAATCCTTTCGTCTCAAGATCAGATGACTCCCAGATTGCCGCTTTAAATAAAAACCAGCTTTCTTAAGGGCTCGAACGCATTGCTGTCCTGATATAACCAGGAGTTTGCTCATACTGCTACCGTTAGCACATCAAACCGATCTTCAGGAATCGGCAAGTTATCTTCTTCAAGGACAGCGATACATGCGTCTATCGCTTCACGAATATTTGTTATACTATCTTCTCTTGTTTTCCCCTGGCTGATACAACCGGGTAGAGAAGGACATTCGGAAACCCAGTAACCGTCCTCTCCACGATAGAGTATTACTTGTCGCATTTATTCACCTTTTTCATTTTTGTATATTCAGAGTTTAGAATACTTTCATACAGATAGACAGGACATGCTTTTCGACTTTTTACGAATTATTCATAGATAATTAAACTTAATATAATACTTTAGTATAATTATGTCAAATAAAAAGAGGGAGGATATAATTCCATAGCGCCGAAGCAGAAATCCGCTGCGAACATCTAATTGACACTGATTGAATTTTTCACCTCAGGCAAACATTTTAGTGAAAGGGCGATTTCAATAATTCGGTTTTTGGGCGGATTAAATATTCCTTTTGAATCGACAAAAATCCTTGCTTATCGCAAAAAAAAGTTTATTTTTTAATGTACTTCCGGGAAAAAGATACCGCAATCAAAATCACTACCGTTATAAAAGCTCAAAGAGGAGACAGAAATAAAATGATTTGGAATGAACATTTTGAAAGCATGGATAGAGATGAACTGTGCAAGATACAGGGCGAACGATTAAAAGAAATGGTTGATCGTATTTATTATAATGTTCCCTTTTACCGAAAAAAACTGCAAGAGATCGGCATGGAACCCGGTGACATTAAGGGAATCGATGATCTCAAACATCTCCCTTTCACAACAAAACAGGATTTGCGCGATAATTATCCTTTCGGTCTTTTTGCAGTACCGCTAAGCGAAATCGTACGCGTTCACGCATCCAGCGGAACGACAGGCCGTCCAACGGTTGTTGGTTACACGAGGAGAGACATTAATTTATGGTCTGAAGTCATGGCGAGAACCCTCTATGCTGCCGGCGCCAGCAAAGAGGATATAGTACAAATTGCTTATGGCTACGGGCTTTTTACCGGCGGCCTGGGCGTTCATTACGGAACGGAAAAAGTCGGGGCTACGGTTATTCCTATTTCCGGGGGAAACACAAAAAAGCAAATTCAACTTGTGAAAGATTTCAAGAGCACGGTCCTCGCGTGCACACCATCTTATGCATTATATCTGGCCGAGGCAATTGCAGACGAGGGAATTTCACCCAAAGACCTCGATCTAAGAGTTGGTATTTTCGGCGCAGAGCCCTGGACAGAGAACATGCGCAAAGAAATCGAAGATCGGCTTTCCATAAAAGCAATTGATATATATGGCCTGAGCGAAGTTATTGGTCCTGGTGTCTCAAGCGAGTGCGAACAGCAAAATGGACTGCATGTTTTTGAGGACCATTTTATGCCGGAGATCATCAATCCCGAAACCCTGGAAGTGCTTCCCGAGGGTGAAACAGGCGAACTGGTTTTTACAACGCTTACCAAAGAAGCGCTCCCGCTTCTTCGCTACCGAACACGAGATTTAACAGAACTCAATTATAAAAAATGTGACTGCGGACGAACCAGTGTGCGAATGCAAAAATGTCTTGGCCGTTCGGATGACATGCTCATCATTCGCGGTGTTAATGTTTTCCCGTCTCAGGTCGAAAGTATACTGCTTGAAATGAGCGAAACCCAACCGCACTATCTTCTCATCGTTGACCGCGTGAATAACCTTGATGTTTTGGAAGTGTGGGTTGAAGTTGACAGCCAATTCTTTTCCGATGAGATTCGCAAACTTGAATCTCTGACCGCCCAAATCAGAGGCAATCTGGAAAGCACGCTCGGAATTAGTGTGAAAGTCAAGCTGGTTGAGCCAAAAACAATCGAAAGAAGTATGGGCAAATCAAAAAGAGTTATTGATAAACGTCGATTATAATACAGGAGCGAAAAAATGATCATCAAACAATTATCCATTTTTTTAGAAAATAAATCGGGACGCCTGACCGAAGTGACTGAAATCCTGGGTGAAAATAATATCAATATCTCGGCACTCAGTATTGCGGATACAGCGGAATATGGTATTTTACGCCTCATCGTGAACCATCCCGACAAGGCAGTGGAGGCTTTGAAAAAAAAAGGTTTTTCCGTTAACCTCACGCAAGTCATCGGACTCATCATTCCCCACGAACCGGGCAGCTTAACCAAAGCACTCAAAATCCTTTCCGGTGCAAATATCAGCATTGAATACATGTACGCGTATGCTTTTGATTCCAAAGCGACTGTAGTCATCCGCACAGAGGAACCCGAAAGAGCGATTCAGGCTTTGCAGGAACACAAGATGGAATTGCTAAAAACCAGCGAGGTTTATGAAATTTAATCCGAAACTCGCTCTTTCAAAGGAAAAAAACACAACAACATTTCAAAAAAACAAGCCAGAGAATAATGACATGGTTCCATTTTCAAAAAGTACACAAAGCATGCGATCCTCAGAAATCCGGGAAATACTCAAACTTGCGGTACGACCGGATGTTATATCATTCGCAGGCGGTATGCCTAATAATGATTTGTTCCCCATCGAGGAACTGGATGAAATTTACTCTCATCTGCCGACAAAGCTGAAAAAAATCGGTATGCAATATGGGCCAACGGCCGGCTATCCACCGCTTATTGGATCATTAAAAAAATATCTCGGCGCTAAAGGACTGACGCTTGAGGATAATGACTTGATTGTCACAACCGGCTCGATGCAGGCTATTTATTTGCTCGCCAAAGTTTTCATCGACCCCGGTGATCGTATCATCACCGAGTATCCGTGCTTTATTGGAGCCACTGCTGCTTTCAATTCATTCCAACCCGAACTTGAATCAGTGCCCATTGATGATGATGGCATTATCATTTCTCAATTGGAAAAAGCCTTTTCCCGTCCGGCAAAATTCCTATATCTTACTCCAAACTTTCACAACCCCGCAGGAATTATTTACAGTACCGAACGGAAAAAACAAGTTTTGCAGCTTTTACAAAATAAAGAAATTGTTCTCATCGAAGACGATCCATATAACGAATTATACTTTGAAAAAAAAGACGAAAAATTAACGACACCAATAAAGACAATGGGAGACCCCGTTCCGATTTGTTATACCGGTTCCTTTTCGAAAATATTTGGTCCTGGAATGAGGCTGGGGTGGCTTTTGGCTCCCAAAAAAATTATTGCAAAATGTGAATTGGCAAAACAAGCCGTTGATGCCTGTTCGCCAACTTTTACCCAGGTTCTGGCGAATGAGTTTATGCGGAAAGACATAATGCCCAAATATTTGCAAAAACTGCGTGCCTCTTATGCCCGAAGGCTTGATGTTATGCTCCAGAGTTTAAAAGAGTATATGCCCTCTGAGGTCGAATGGACGCATCCCCGAGGCGGCTTTTATGTTTGGCTGACTTTTCCGGAAAGAGTTGACGCCACAGACGTTTTAAAAGAGTCCATAGATAACCGCGCTGTTTTTGTTATCGGCAAAGCTTTCGATCCCGAATCCCGCAGAAACAATTGCCTGCGATTGTCATTCTCCTATCCTGCAGAGGATAAAATCCAGGAAGGGATAAAAATTGTTGCTGATGCGATAAAATATTTTCTCTAAGGAGTAAAAATTGAAGTGCTGCATTTTAACAGTCGGCAAGATTGAAAACAATAACTTTAAAGAAATATGCGACTTGTATGTAAAACGCATTGCGCATTACATTCCGATTGAACTGAACTCTGTTAAAAGTGATAAAATATCGAGCTTGTCAGTAAATGAAATAAAATCTAATGAAGCAAAACGGCTTTTACAGAAATTATCAAAAAAAGATTATGCAATCGCTTTGGACAAAGAAGGTGTGAGCTATTCTTCTGAGGATTTTGCGCGGTTTATCGGAAAAAAAATATCGCAAAGTTCCAAGACCTTAACTTTTATAATTGGCGGACCGCTGGGACTTGATGAAGAGGTTCTGCAAACAGCACAAATGAAACTTTCCTTATCCCAAATGACTTTTGCACATGAATTAACGGCAGTCATTCTTCTCGAACAACTCTATCGCGGAATGACTATTCTGCGAGGTGGAAAATATCACAAGTAGATAAAAAAAATCCATCACTTGAAAATCGATGGATTTTTTTATCTTTAGAAATCATAAAAAAGCATCCACTCTGCATTCATGCTGCCAATGAATTGAATGAGCGGATGATTATTTTATCAATGTCATTTTGTTTCTGAAACTACTCCAAAATTTCAAGGGTGGCGTGCTTTCCCCCCTTCCGGGCAACTGCACTCAATAAAATTCGAATAGCGTGGGCTGTTCGTCCGTTTTTACCAATGACCTTACCCATATCCGGTTGATCAACCCGTAACTCGTAAACTACTGTAGTTTCACCGAATACCTCAGTCACTTTAACTTGCTCCGGATTATCAACCAAATGCTTTACTACAAATTCAACAAATTCCTTCATAATTGAATCCCCTTCCGCTTGTGTTAGTAGTTTGCCTCGCTCTCAATTCAGGTTGCACGTGGTTTGCATGGTAATGCTCAAACTTTTGTAAAAACACCTTGAAGGTTTGTTAAAGTCAGCAATAATTCCCCCCTAATATCTTACTTTTATTATTTTTAAAATCAAATATAATATATTTATAAGAATGTACAATGTCAAGAGAAAAAGTATATTTTTTTCTTGACAAATTAAAAAAAAAGGTTATATTTAGCGTCCGTTTAGCACTCTTATGGTTTGAGTGCTAACAAAATCGACAATTAATAATTAACCTAAATGAGGAGATGTATCTTATGAAACTTAAACCTTTAGCTGATCGTGTGGTTGTTAAACCAATCGAACCAGAAGAGGTAACGCACGGTGCCATAATTATCCCCGATACTGCAAAAGAAAAACCGCAGGAAGGCGAAGTGATTGCAGTCGGTCCCGGCAAAGCCTCAGACTCTGGAGAAAAGCCAAGCATGGAAGTAAAAGTTGGAGACAGGGTATTATATGGCAAATACTCCGGAACCGAAGTCACGGTCGATGGAGAAGAATACTTAATTATGCGTGAAAGTGACATTCTCGCAATCATTTAACAGAAAAAATGCTGAATTATTTAAAATAAAATGGAGGACATGTTAACATGCCAAAACTCATAGCTTTTGATGTAGATGCAAGAAATGCTCTTAAAAGAGGAGTCGATCAACTTGCAGATGCCGTTCGTGCCACCTTGGGTCCGAAAGGCCGTAATGTTGTCATTGATAAAAAATTTGGGGCTCCCACTGTCACAAAAGATGGTGTTACAGTTGCAAAAGAAATCGAACTGGAAAATCCCCTGGAAAATATGGGCGCACAAATGGTCAAAGAAGTTGCTTCTAAAACCAGCGATGTTGCCGGTGATGGTACGACCACAGCTACAGTCCTGGCCCAAGGTATTGTTCGCGAAGGATTGAAGAACGTTACCGCAGGCTCAAATCCAATGGCTCTTAAACGTGGTATAGAAAAAGGAGTCAAAGCTGTTATTGCAGAAATTGGGAATATGAGCAAACCTCTGCCCGGCAAAACCGAAATTGCCCAGGTTGGTTCTATCTCTGCAAATAATGACCAGGAAATTGGCGATCTCATTGCTGATGCAATGGAAAAAGTCGGCAAAGATGGTGTTATTACCGTTGAAGAAGCCAAATCCACAGACACTCATCTTGAGGTTGTTGAAGGTATGCAGTTTGATCGCGGTTATCTGTCCCCATATTTTGTAACAGATGCCGACTCAATGGAAGCGATTTTAGAAGATGCGCAAATTCTAATTTATGACAAGAAAATCAGTGTAATGAAAGACCTGCTGCCTATCCTTGAAAAAGTTGCACAAATGGGCAAACCGATGATGATTATCTCTGAAGATATTGAAGGTGAAGCGCTGGCAACCCTGGTTGTTAACAAACTTCGCGGAACATTAAAGGTCGCTGCTGTAAAAGCACCGGGATTCGGTGATCGTCGTAAAGAAATGTTGCAGGACATTGCCATTCTGACCGGTGGCCGTGTCATTTCCGAGGAAACCGGCTTTAAGCTC
>JAACEJ010000547.1 GCA_011682565.1 Actinomycetota bacterium
ATGAGATTTTCGATAAACTAGCTCCGCGGCCAATTTTGATCATCGAATCAACGCTAAAACCGCAACATGCCGAAAACTTAAAAGTAAGTTATTTTAATGCTGCAAAACAGCCTAAAAAGCTGGTCTGGCTGGCAACTTCCACCGAAGGAGCACGCGTTCTCTCTATGGATATGGAACCCATTGTCCGACGAACTACTTTAATGTTAATCGATCGATATTTAAAAGGCAAATAATTATGGGATTTACTTGCCACAACGTTGTGGTCTCTACTACCCAAAATCAATCTTTTTGAAAGAATACCCAAATCCTGCTTTTTCTTCATCTGTTTTCCCAATCCTTCTGAGCATTGTTTTTACGTGCCTTACAACCTCATATTTACAATCTCCATTCTTTCGCTGAAATCGATTTTCAGGCACACCCTTTGCCTTTCTTAATTTGGCATAAAACAAGAGTTTGCCATTACGGGAAATTGAAATAAAAAATATAAAGACGCTGCTGCTATTCCGGTTTCAGATTTCAGGAAAATTATCCAAATGAAAAAATCAATACTCATTATAGAGCCAGATGATACGACCAGAAATTTGAGCGTGAATTTATTTGGAAAAAAAATGCACGTCATTTTCACAGATAATTTCCAAGACGGCATCGATCTGCTAAACGAGAATTCAATCGATGGCGTAATCCTGGACATTGAAATAATTGGAGATAATTTTTCTCTCATCTCCGAAATCAAATCAGGAGAAAATCAGCCATTTGTTATTATTGTCGGACAGTCCTCTACGCAAGATTTGGTAACATGCGTTAAATCCGGTGCTGACGGCTTTATCGAAAAGCCGGTCACAGATATCGCAGTTTTCAAAAAGACTGTAGAAAAGTTCTTAACATTCGACCAGCAGGAGAACTCGAACCGGGGAAGCCTGAACCGGAATTTGAACTCGCGGCAGAAAGTTCAGTTTATTGGTCAGAATAAAAAAATATTAGAACTGAAAAGATTAATACAAAAGGTGGCTCCTCTGGATTCAACCATTTTGTTACAAGGAGAAACCGGAACCGGCAAAGAAATTGTTGCCAGAATGATACATGAAAACGGTCCGCGCGGGAGAAATGGGTTTTTTGCCGTACATTGCGGCGGCATCCCAGACACACTTTTAGAAAGCACCCTTTTTGGTCACGAAAAAGGATCGTTCACCGGAGCTTATCGAAGGCATAAAGGTTTCTTTGAAATGGCTAACAATGGTACCATATTTTTAGACGAAATCGGTGATACAACGCCATCCTTTCAGGTAAAACTATTGCGTATATTACAAAGCAAAGAATTCCGGCGCATTGGCGACACCAAGACGTTGACGACAAATGCAAGAATCATTTCCGCATCAAACCGTGATCTTTTCAAGGCGAAAGAGGAAGGGGCCTTCCGCGAAGATCTTTATTATCGTTTAAACGTGATAATCATACGAGTCCCGGCATTAAGGGAAAGGATAGACGATATTCCGATGCTTGCGAAGCATTTTCTTCATATCTATGGCAAGCACGATTTGAAATTGAGACCAAAGACGATAGAAATACTGCAAAAACAAAAGTGGCGGGGAAATGTGAGAGAACTTGAAAATCTGATAGAAAACCTCGTTGCTTTTGCAAATACGGAATGGATCGAGTCATCCGAATTGCCGGAACGATATCGAAAAGCACATCAACCGGTAGCACATGTAAATGTGCCCCTGACACAATACACCGAAGCCAAAGCAATTTTTGAAAAAAAATATATTGCCTGGATATTAAAAATAGTCAACGGTGATTATACTAAAGCCGCACGCCTCATGGGAATGCCTCGCCAGGAATACAAGACAGCTCTTAAAAAATATGAAATCGACAAGGATACGATAAACAGCATATTATCCGACAACTAATTTTATAGTAACCTCTCGCAGGTTTCGGGTTTACAATACAGACAATCGATAATTTATGCTACAAGTCGTTTTCAAAACCTGCGGGAGGTTACGTCACAGACCGGATGAAAGGAGATAAAAAATAGGACAACAACAACTCCTACTCATTGTTTTAAGCAATGATAATGGCACATATTCGATTTCCACCGCAGAAAACGGGACATCGGTTACGTTGCAGGGTGTTGGCACCCAGGATGGTGATGGTACAAACTGCACGGTCAGAATTGCGGTATTTGCAGATAGTCTGGCGACGACTGTTGTGAATCGTTAGCGATACTGTCGGACAAGTTTTTTAGAATAAAAAATGCCTGGTACGTTTTTTTTCCAATAGTAACTTATCGATGACAAAATACAGTAAAAATCTTTCCAAATAAAAATCGAGAAAGAGCCATTAATACAGGTAAATAGTAGATTTACACAGCCTACCGTTGCAGGCAATATGCATACTTTTATTGTGGAACAGGATTTGCGTAAAAAAGATCAGAGAAATAATAAATTTAAAAGCACACAATCAATTGCAGGAAAGGAGGAAATAGAATTAACGCAAGCGTGTTTAACCCAGTCACAGAAATATTTAAACTTTTCACAAACGGAGGTAAAAAATGGGACAACAACAGCTTTTGCTCATTGTCTTGAGTGTAATCATTGTAGGTATTGCAGTAGTCGTTGGCATTCAAATGTTCAGTGCTTCTTCTGCATCTTCTAATCTGGAAGCCGTGACAGGCGATCTTTTGAATCTCGCCTCACGAGCGCAACAATTCTACGTCAAACCGACCGGCCTTGGAGGAGGAGGCAACAGTTTCTCCGGCTTAACGGCCAATTCTGCGGGAATTGAAAAGTTAACCCCAAAAGCATCCAATGATAATGGCACCTATACCATTTCCACAGCAGGAAACGGGACATCGGTGACTTTGCAGGGTCTTGGCACACAGGACGGCGATGGCGATGGTACAAATTGTACGGTTCGAATTACCGTGTTCTCGGATAGTCTGGCAACCACCATTGTTAATCGGTAGCCGGATTGGAGGATCAAACAAACCATACGGAATCGGCCCAAATGCCTGGCAGCATCACAGTCAACAATCGTTAATAACTTGGCGTACTATTGAAAAAAGATGCTCCAGAAGAAACGATAAAATAATTCATCCGGCAACACAGTCAAGACAGAGGGTACGGGCCTAAAGGCATTAGGCCCGTATTTTTTTTTAATTTGTCGAATCGTGGAAAAGAGTGTAGAAAATGGCAGAGTTTCGATACAACGGCCTCAGTCCTCAAAGAAAGCGCCTGGTTGGATATATTGAAGCAAAAAACCTGCGCGAGGCGAAACAAAAAATAGATGTGCTCGCAAAGCAGCATAACTTCTCGATCACTTCGATCCAACGGAAGGCAACATACTTATATAACGTAAAAAGGCGAAGTGGTGAAACGATCAAGGGAGAACAGCAGGCATTTACCAAAGAGGAACTTGAAAACGTTCTTCGGC
>JAACEJ010000059.1 GCA_011682565.1 Actinomycetota bacterium
GATTCGCTCATTCCGCAATATGGAGGAAACCTTTTTAATATCGAATCTATCCGTGATAAAATAACAGTCAACGTCGCCGACATCCGTGATCAATACAGCATAAATTACCTCGTTAAAGGTCAGGATTACATTTTTAATCTCGCCGGGCAGGTGAGCCACATCGACAGCATGGAAGATCCTTTCACCGATCTGGAGATCAATTGCAAATCACAGCTTTCGATTCTCGAAGCCTGCCGTCATCACAATCCAACTGTAAAGATTGTATTTGCCGGTACCCGCCAGCAATACGGCAAACCGGATTATGTTCCTGTGGATGAAAACCATATCTTGCATCCTACGGATGTAAACGGTATCAATAAAATGGCCGGCGAATGGTACCACATTTTGTATAACAATGTTTACGGCATCAAAGCGACCTCGCTACGCCTGACCAACACGTATGGGCCGCGCCAGTTGATGAAACACGGTCGCCAGGGTTTTGTCAGCGTTTTTGTCCGCCAGATCATCGAAGGTGAAACCATAAAAATTTTCGGCGACGGCAAGCAAATCCGTGATTTTAACTATATCGATGATGTTGTAGATGCTTTTCTGCTGGCCGCAGCTTACAAGGATTGTGACGGCCATGTCTACAATCTCGGTGGAGATGAACCCATGATGCTCATCGATTTCGTAAAACTGCTCATCCAGGTTGCCGGCGGCGGAAAATACGAAATTGTTCCTTTTCCGAAAGAAAAGAAGCTTATCGATATCGGTGATTATTACGGAGATTACCGTCGCATTCGTGCGACGCTCGGCTGGCGATACTCTACGCCGATGCGCACCGGGCTGAAAAAGACAATCGCGTATTATCGTAAATATAAAGAACATTACTGGAAGTAACGGAAAACGGAGAAGGGAAACCGAAGATCGGAAACTGATATACTTATTAAGGGTTAAAATGCAACAAATACTTGTCATTGCGAGGAGTGAGGAACGAACGACGAAGCAATCTCATAGTTGACTGTAAAGCATGAGATTGCTTCGTTCCACTCCGTTGCGCTCGCAATGACAGTGTTAAAAAGTATTGTTACAAACTAACCCTTAATAAGTATAATCCACCTCTTGCCGATCTTCCGGCATAGTCTCATTCCATTATGAAATTTTTTAATAAAAACAACCTGATATTTTTACTATTATTTTTAGTATTTGCCATCCAGATCGCCCGGCATTTTAATAATTTTTATGTTCCGGAAAGCGATTTTTTTGACTATCGTGAAAAAGCCATCGACTTGCGTCATTTTGTAGAACCGGCAAATTTCAAGAGACCGCCGCTTTTTTCATTATCCATCGCTGTGTTGTCGGCTCCCCTGCACGGTAAATTTCGCGAGCTATATGCCGCCGAGTTGATCGTTGCTCTTTCCGCACTTTTTTCTCTCTTTTTTGTATATCGCATTGCAAAACATTTTATAGGAAAACATGCCTTTTGGCTTGCCTGGATTTGGGCGCTGCACCCTACAACTTTGCGCATGGCCATCAAGCCCAAGCCGGAGATGTTTGTTACCGTGCTCATTCTTTGGGCATTCGACCGTTTTCTCAAAGGCGACCGCAAAGCGTATCTCATCGCTTTTGCAGCAACGATGGTGCGCTACGAAGGCGCCATCGCCATTGTCGCTTTCTTTACTGCCGATTTTCTGTTTACAAAAGCAAAAGTTAAAAGTCTCTTGTACGCTTTTCTCGCCGGCATTCCTCTGGTGCTCTGGACGTTGCTCCACAGTGAAGGCAGTAACGGCGGCAGCTACGGCAACTATTTTAATGCGTACAAACCAAACTTTGCTTTCTTTGAAACCTTTTGGAGCGGATTGCTCGGATTCCTCCCCGTCCATTTGTTCAGGGTATGGACTCTTTTGGGCGCCATTTTTCTCGGCGCCGGTTTGGTATACGGTATTATAAGATTTAAAAAAGAAACCACGGCTTTGCTGACGTATCTCCTCGGATTTATTGTCATGCACATTATCTGGCCGTTTTCAAATATCGACTATATCGTTATTATCGCCTGGACTGCGTTTTTGTTTATATTCATTGCAGCACATTGGCTTTATTCACTCTTGCTGCCGTGGTTTGCTTACATCCTTAACTCGGCATGGATTCGGTGGCTTGGTTTTGTCCTTGCAGCCTGTGCGCTGGGAATTGTTTTTGTTTATCGTTTTCCTTTTCCGCAATACAATGTTGATCCCGTTCTCCTGGTCACTTTTTTCACTCCGGTATTGCTCTATTTTTGGTGGAATGTTGACTTGACCCGAAAGGCCGGTCGCGGCGGGATGGCCTGGGCGCTTGCAGTTTTGCTGATTCTGGCTTTGTGGCTCAATTCCAGAACCAATGCCGATTTTTTTGACATACACTATTCCAAGGCCGAATTCCGCAAAGCCGGGGAGTGGTTCGAGCGGAATTTTCAGCCCGGCGACAAACTGGCCGTCGCCCAGCCCATTGTGGTTTCATTTTTTACAAATTTGAATGCAGAAAAAGATTTCCTGCGCATAACCGACATTCCGCCCGGAAAGCCTGTTCAGGTACATGACTGGCTTGTTGCGCACCATGTCACTTTTATCGCCTGGTTAAGCACAAACAAAGTCTATGAAAAGGGAGACGCCTGGTACAGTTGGAAACGCGACAACCGCGGCTGGCGGACGATTAAATTTCTCGAAGACGGCAGGAATCAGCCGGGATTTGACCTGGTAAAAGAAATCAGGATCGGTCCGCGGTGGGGGTATGTGTATAAACTGGAATAAATTGCCGTTCCATGTCGGAACACGGTAAGCCCGGGGAACCTTTTAACCTCCTGTTTGTTACGCAAAGTATCGGTAGTTTCAAGAAACTTGAATTTTTGAGCCTGATAGCACTGTCATTCCCGCATGTTCTTCGCGGGAATCCATTAAATACCGATAAAAGCGTTCCCCAAAGGGACAGGCAGGGCATGACAAAATATTATCGTCAAGTTTCTCATATAAAATCAGGTTCGTTGCTTTTTGACGAATCTCTGGCACTATATGGAAATATCTTGCAAACCTGACACGTAATAATTAAATTTTAGCCACAATGAGTTGAAATCCTAAAACCTTCGCATCGTTAATCTGCCTGTTTTCAACAGATTTAAAACGAGGAAAATATGCTGAGAAAAAAAGGCGTCGTTGCCCGATGTTGGTGGGATTACACCACTCTGGATGACGAAATATTAAAAGATGCCGCGCGTTTGAGTGAAAAAGATCGGTAATTTTTCACCAGATCGTTTTCAAGGGGACGGGGATAGTTATAATCCGACCAACCTCGATCCAGGATTTTGTGAATGGGAATCAAATCGCCCACTTTTGTAATGCCGGATAACTTGTAGGCTCCATTGCCGGACATTTCAGAATCCCTGGAGATGTCCCCCATGTGGTCGCCGTGGAAATGTGACAGGATGAAATAGTCAAGTTCGGGTTTCTTTTTCCATTCTTCGACAAACCTGTCTGCGCCGGGGAATTCCTGCACTCTATCCATGTAGGCGCCTGCTACCCGTTCGATTTCGTCAGGAGCCCAGACCCTCAGGGGAAGGGCGATCCTTTTCTCAACAGCCTTCAGGGTTGCATGGCGTTGGGCAGGTGCAAACCGTCCCCCTTTAAATGCTCTGGAAGAAAGAATTTTTCCAAAGTTCCAGGTCTGCTTTTTCACTGTCTCCCCAACGATTCAGATTGATGACGGGATCGATGTCTCCGCAAAAACCCTGAAAGAAAATTCCTCGGTCACCTCTTTTCTCGATTTCGCGAATAAGAGCTCCGGGCCAGTCCGCCGATACGGCTGCCGTGCGTCCCAATACGACCGGATGGCAGGCGTAATCGAGCAGGTAGATCGTTCGGTCGCGTCGTCTGAAAAGCGCTACGTTTAGTTGTGAATCAATACCCTCAAAGTTACCCTTACGGCGATTATCTATATTATATTACTCGGGTTTCAATTACTCGTTTTGATTACCGAGTCTTTCATTTATAACCAGTGCAACACCACCCTCGAGGGATTCCAGTTCCTTAAAACGGGCTGAAACAATTATCAAGTGTTCTGTGGCTTCCAGGAAAGCATGGATTCTGATGTAAATATTTTTTAAGTAAATTGAAATATTAACAGAATTTTGTTAAGAATCTCTTGACCAATATAGTTTCGATCACTACATTTGAGCCAATTTTATATCATTATCGCATTATCCGTACCGCCCTCCTTCATTACCGTCGCAACGCGACATTAGCCGGCCACGAGTTCCAGCTTGTCGAGCGGTTTGCTGAAAGGCTTCGTGGCATTACGAATTTAGTTCAAGTCTTGGCCAGCCATGCCAATGCCTTTAAAAAAGTTGCGCGTAATTATCATGTATTACTCGATGATGATACTGACCGGGAGGTTGAAGTAGGCACTTACAGCAGTTTTTTTAGCGAGTACAAAAATGTTCATTAATAGGAGGTCTCGCCGGATTTTCGGATGTATGACTGATTAATTGTTCGAGACAAAAACCGCAAACAATAAAGTGAGAGATCGATGCAGATTCTGGATTGGATGGTTTTAGTCGCGTACTTTTTGGTTCTAATATATATCGGATTTTATGCTCTTCGCCGGATTAAGGATTCGCGTGACTTTTTTGTCGCAGGAGGCCAGGTCCCCTGGTGGCTGTCCGGAGTCTCCCACCACGTTTCCGGATATAGCGGCGTCGTTTTTGTCGCCTATGCAGGGGTGGCCTATACGCACGGTTTCACCCTATACGTATGGTGGGCTTTTGGCATTTTCGTCGCTGTTTTCATGGCGTCTTTTTTAATCGCTCCCCGTTGGTCGAGGCTGCGCATGCGGTTAAATATTCAGTCGCCAACGGAGTACCTGGCAAAAAGATACAGTTTACCTGCCCAGCAGGTCATTGCCTGGAGCGGCATGATTATCAAAATATTTGATGTCGGCGCAAAATGGGCTGCTATTGCTGTGCTCCTTCATGTGTTTACCGGCACTTCTACCGTGGTCGGCATTTTTTTAGCGGGCGGTGTATCACTTCTTTATATTACAGTGGGCGGGTTATGGGCCGATGTGTGGAACGACTTTGCGCAATTCCTGGTACAGATTGTGGCAGGTATAACCATGTTCGTTGCGGTTTTAATCGAACTGGGGGACGGAATCAACGGTGTGTGGAGCGTATGGGAGCGGCTTCCGGCGGATCATGCCCATCTCCTGAATCCACCTTATACACTGGGTTTTCTCGCCGCCATTATTTTCATCGATTTCTTTAGTTACAGCGGTGGAACGTGGAATTTGGCCATGCGATTCATTTCCTCTCCATCAGGCTCGGAGGCGCAAAAAGCCGCCAGGTTATCTGCTGCTTTATACCTGTTGTGGCCGTTCATCCTGTTCTTCCCCATGTTTGCGGCTCCAATATTTCTACCCAATCTGAAAGACCCCACACAATCGTATGCGCTGATGGCATTAAAATTTTTACCATCGGGTCTGGTCGGGTTGGTGCTGGCTTCCATGTTTGCCAACACCCTGTCTATGACCGCCTCCGACTCCAACACGGTCTCAGCGGTCATTACCAGAGACATCCTGCCCCAGCTTTTCAAAAAAATAAAATCGTACAATAAAAAGCAATATCTCAGATTAGCCAGGATTACGACTTTTTCATTTACCCTGTGTACCATCATCATTGCCATCAAGGCGGAATCGTTTGGCGGTGTTTTCGGATTGATCATATCCTGGTTTGCCGCTCTGCTTGGTCCTATTGCCATCCCCATGATTCTGGGGCTGCTGCCGCTATTCAAGCACAGCGACAGCAAGGCCGCCATTGTCTCTATTTTTGGCGGAATAGCCGGCTTTATTTTAACCAAATTCGTGATGACAGACGCCAGCCTGGCCCTGCAGCTATCCTTGCCTGTTCTGTCCTCTGCCATTGTCTTTGTCCTGATGGGTTTTTTGAACAGGAAAGAGGTTCCGCCGGAGGTGGAGAGTTTGCTGAAATCATTGAATTATGATGGGGCGCTGAGAAGTGAATAACGACTTGTGTGCGACGCACTTTCAATGTGCGTCGCGTATTTTTATTCCTTAATGGCATGTAGACGTCCTCAGAAAAACATTCCGAAATATTTATACTGAAAATCCCCGAGGAGCAAATTTCCGCAAATGGAAGTGACCGTAGCGGGAACGGATAAGATAAAGAAAACTGCAAAACAATTGAGAACGGGCCCGGAGCACGCTGTTTGGAAATCATCCAAAAACCATGGATTAAAAGTCACTTTCACACAACTTGTCGGCCCCAACACACATCTTGTCGTTCTCACCCGAATTTCTATTTTCAACATTTTTTTGGACTATAAAAATTAACCGGGCAAGGCCTTACCGTCAGATTTAGCCTGAATAATTCATAAAAAAAGCTATTGTCTCTCATAAATTTATTTATTATAATTGGTTGCAGTACGTATTAATAATAAACAAATTTGGAGAGCAATAGTTATCTTGTCGGATTGATGCCAGGACACTCATTCGTTTAGGACGGCTTCAAATCGATTTTTCTATCCGCTCCTGCCACGCCTTGCTTTTAACGCAGGGAAAGGTGATTTTGAAAATTTATAAATTATGCAGGTTAAAACGAGGAAAATATGCCAAGAAAAAAGAGCGTTGTTGCTCCGGACTGGTGGGATTACACTACTCTGGATGATGAAATATTAAAAGATGCCGCGCGTTTGAGCGAAAAAGATTTGCTCGAACTTTCCCGTCCCGGCTTTAAAGTTGTTTTTTATGAGACTCTCGAATCGTTCTATCTCGCTGAAGCGCTGGAATACATCGAAGCCTGGAAACAGGCTACGCCGTCACACCCTGCCGGCATTTGCGGCCCCATCGGCCCGACCGAACAATTGCCGCTGGTTGCACAAATTGTCAATGCGCTGAATATTAATCTAAAGCACGCTCATTTTTGGGGCATGGACGAATGGGTTTTGAACGGCAGGCAAGTTGCGGAGACGCACCCTCTCAGCTTTGCACGCGCCGATCGTGAGTTATGCTTTAATCGCATCAAACCGGAGTTGCAGATGCCGGAGGAGAATATTCATTTTCCTAAAATTGAAAACCTGGATTCTTATTCCGCAAGTTTTGATGAATTTCACTGCATTCTGATGCAGGGCGGTCAGGGAGAAGTGAAGCATTGGGCGTTTAATGATCCCCCCAAACGTGAAGGAAAATATTCCGATGAACCGCCGATGCCGGAAGAATTTCGTCAGCTTCCCGCTCGTGTGGTCGATTTACATCCAATGACGATAATCCAGAATGCGCGCACATCCGGCGGCGGGCAGGTCGCAGAGGTTCCCACGCAAGCCATAACCGTTGGGCCGGCGGAAACGTGGAAAGCGAAAAAAGTCTCCATCTGGCAGGCCGGAGCGCACGACAATCCCTTTGGCATGCGCCTCACCGCTCTGATGATCTCAAAAAAGATTCCCGATTCTGCGGTGCCGATGTCTCTTTTGGCGGACCACCCCAACGTGCAATTTAATTATTATCGCCCAAGTATCGGCAGTTGCGAGGCGGAGATGCATTAATGAAAAAAGTATTTGCCATTGCCGCCCATCCCGATGATATTGAATTCATGATGTCCGGCACCATGATCCTGCTGAAAGAAGCGGGGTGCGAACTGCATTATATGAACCTTGCCAACGGCTCCTGTGGAACAACCGAGTATGATGTCTCGGAAATTGTAAGAATGCGCACGACGGAAGCACAAAACGCAGCTTCTATGATCGGTGCGAATTTTCTCGAACCCCTGGTCAATGATTTGGAAGTTTTGTACACGATGCCGCTTTTGCGTCAGTTAACGGCAATCATCAGAAAAGTCGCTCCGGATATCCTGCTCGTTCCCTCACCTCAGGATTACATGGAAGATCACAGCAATACAAGCCGACTGGCTGTTTGCGCTGCTTTTTGCCGCGGCATGCGTAATTTTGCGACAGAGCCTGCGCAGCCTCCTGTTCAAAAAAATATGACCGTTTATCACGTCCTGCCTTACGGGCTGCGGGACGGATTGGGTAAACTTGTCAGGCCCGGGCATTTTGTGGACATTTCCACAAACATGCTTTTGAAACGGCAGATGCTGGCCATGCACAAAAGTCAGAAGGAATGGCTGGATAAAAGTCAGGGTTTGGATGCCTACCTGGAAACGATGCGCGAGATGTGCGCCGATATTGGCAAAATGTGCGGACGCTTTGAATATGCCGAGGGCTGGCGTAAACATTCGTATCTCGGTTTTTGTGAAAAAAACGATGATCCGCTTGCGGAAATTCTTGGAGAAAAAGTTTTTATCGATCCGGCGTATCAAAAGGGGCTGGGAGAAATTTCCTGAAAATAAAGAGGTGTTTACATGTCTGCTAAAAGAAACCACAGTCGTCGTGATTTCCTCAAAGCCTCGTTCGTCCTTTACGCAGCAAGCGGTGCTGCTTTTGCTTTGCACGGGTGTGGCCGGGAAAATAGTGTTCGTTTTGGCATTGTGACCGATTCGCATTATGCCGATCGTCAACCGGCGGGCACTCGCTTTTATCGTGATTCCCTGTTGAAAATAAGAAAAGCAGTCGATTTGATGAATGAGAAAAAGCCGGACTTTCTCATCGAACTGGGAGATTTCAAGGATCAGGATGCGAAAGCGAAAGAGAAAAACACACTTGGTTATCTGCGAGACATTGAAAATGAATTGCAAAAGTTTACCGGCCTCACGTATCACGTGCTCGGAAATCACGATGCGGACAGTTTATCGAAAACACAATTTTTGCAAAATGTCACCAATGCGAATATCCCGGCTGATCAGAGTTATTATTCTTTCGATCTGAAGGGATTTCACTTTGTGGTTCTGGATGCAAATTTTACATCCGACGGCACGCCCTACGATCATGGTAATTTCGACTGGACGGATGCAAATATTCCGCCGCTGGAATTAAAATGGCTGAAAGAAAATTTGCGCGCCGGTTCCGGCCCGGTAATTGTTTTTGTGCATCAACTTTTAGACGGTCAGGGTCATCACTATATTAAAAATGCCGCGCAGGTGCGGCAGGTCTTGCAGCAAAGCGGACGAGTGCTTGCCGTTTTCCAGGGGCACAAGCATAAGGGGCAGTATAACCGCATAAACGGAATTCATTACATCACCCTGCAGGCCATGGTTGAAGGCGAAGGGCTTGACAATAACTGCTATTATGTTGTCGGGGTGAATGAAAAGTTCGACATCATGATTCAGGGGTATCATCGGGGGAAAAGTTATCGTCTTCTCACGTAAAGTACTTTTCATCTTTTTTGTTGCTTGCTTTTTTTACACAAAAAGGCTATGTTTATTGTAAAATTGCAGGGTAAAAAAAAACATTCCGAGGAAGTTATGATTGAACTATTTGGCAAGAGCTTTACCAAGCAAGAGTTACATAAACATGTGGGCGATATGTCGCAGATTGCCGGCGTTCGGCCTGTCGAACTTTTGAACGGTAACGAACGCGGCGTACGGGCGCTGGAATTTACTACCGGCAGTGGCTTTCAATTCACCGTGCTGGCCGACCGCGCCATGGATATTTTCGATGCCAAATATAACGGCAATTCGCTGTGCTGGCATTCGCCTGCCGGCCCGGTTGCACCGGCTTTTTACGACAATCACGATCTCGGCTGGCTGTGGAACATGCCCGGCGGACTGGTTGTGACCTGCGGGCTCACACAAGCGGGACCTCCCGATCTGGATGGAGAAGAAGAACTGGGGCTGCACGGACGGATTTCCAACATGCCGGCTAAAAATGTTAATTTTGGCGCCGAATGGGAAGATGAGGATTACATTCTCTGGGCGACCGGCGAAATCCGCGAGGCGCGCTTGTTCGGTCCGAATTTACTGATGCGCCGCGGTATCCTTGCCCGCATGGGACAATCCCGCGTTTGGATCAAAGACGAAATCGAAAACCAGGGGTTTAATGAAACGCCATTGATGTTTATTTATCATTGCAACATGGGCTTTCCCGTAGTGCAGGAGGGTTCGGAATTGCTGGCTGTCATCGAGAACATGGAGCCGCGTGATAAAGAAGCTGAAACCGGTGTGGATATTTTTGATACTTTTGAAAGCCCGACCGCGAATTATGCCGAACAGTGCTTTTTTATCGACCATGATGTTAATGACAAGGAGTTTGTAAATACAGCCATTATTAATCGTCATTTTAACAACGGACAGGGTATCGGTGTTTACCTGACGTATCCCAAGAAGGAATTGCCGCAATACACGCAGTGGAAAATGGTTGGCGAGGGTGCTTATGTTGTTGGAATGGAGCCGGGCAACTGTGTTCCCGAAGGGCGAGTCAGTGCACGCAAACGCGGAACGCTGCAGGTTCTCCAACCCGGTGAAAAGGTGACGTTTCATCTTGAAATCGGCGTCCTTTCTTCCAATAATGAGATCAGAAATTTTGAAGCAAAGCTGCGCGGGATGAGTGATTAAAAGCTGTTGAAAAGCAAGCGATCTCTGATATCGTTCTGCAAGAAACGTGTTAGATATTCGATTAAATAAAAATAATTCTGTTGCAGGCATTTTCCGCACAAGATTCCTTTTAAAAGACGATCTTCATATAAAAGACGAACTTTTTAAACGGAGTAAAAGTGAGTGCGCCAAGCAAAGCTAATATAGGCAAGCCGGACAATCCGGTACGTGTAACGGCTAACCACCGGCACGGAACTGAAC
>JAACEJ010000060.1 GCA_011682565.1 Actinomycetota bacterium
GTTCGCAGTGCCATCAGGAAAAATAAGTATTGCAAAGGTATTATTTATGAAAAAGCTCGTTTTTATTTGTTTGCTTTTTGTGGTTTTTTCAGTTCTGTGGTTTGCATGTTCTGAGAATAAAAATCCGCTACCGTCCCGGACGCATCCTCAAACCTGGGCTCAGGAATCCGCGGCAGATTTTCATGGTAAAAAAGTACTGGCCGTGGGAACTGCTTCCTGTAGCGCTTGCCATGGCACTGATTTTACAGGAGGTGAAAGCAATGTCTCCTGCTACTCCTGTCATAATGCCTATCCACACAAAGAACAATGGACGGAAATATCCACCGCGGGATTTCATGGTGAGTTTATTCGCGGCGAAAACTGGTCTCTGGCAGAATGCCGGAAATGCCACGGAGCAGATTATCGGGGTGGAGAAACCGGCATTTCCTGTTATCAATGCCATACTGCTGAGGGAGGACCCGAAGCCTGCAATGTGTGCCACGGGAGCAGGGACAGTTTTGCGCCGCCCAAGGATCTGAGCAATCATATTGACAAAACAGCGATTGGCGTCGGTGCCCATCAGTTCCACATGTCATTGTTTAAGACTTGTTCTCTCTGCCATGTTGTGCCGGCAACCGTTGCAGATGCCGGTCATATAGATGACACGCCAAACGCTGAAGTCCTTGCAGCTTGGGGATGGGACCGCAATACGGCGACGTGCGCCAATGCGTGTCATACCGATACAACGAAAACACATATCTGGAATAATTTTTAGAGGAGGTGATGGAAAGCCATAAATGTCAGATTATTTGTGATAAAAATTCTCCATGCTGCCAGATCGCAGGGAGTAAGATTCTAACTATTAAAAAAGAGTAGGAAAGGCAATTAAAATGAGGAAAAGAAATTTATTTACGCTTTATGTTTTAATTGCCATGGTGTTGTTCATCATGACAACGGTTAAAGTCGGTTCGTCTCAATCCACACTGGATTGCAGTTTGTGTCACAGCGTCAACCATCAGCTTTGGATGCAGGGAAAACATTCAAAAACGCAAATGGATATTGCTGGTGAACTGGCTGAAGAACGGATCGGCCAGTCGCCGGATTCTGTAATTAACGGTGCTGATGCTGAAAATTGCATCGCGTGCCATGGCCCACTTGCTGTCACAACCAATGGTGGAATGACGGATGTTGAGGCTTTGGGTCACTTTTTTACCACTGAAGGCGGGGTTTTTTCGGAGAACACGGTTGCTGCTGATACGGCAAACTGGCCGAATGTTTTTTGTACGAGTTGCCATAATGTGCCGGCAGATCACCCTGCCTCGATGCCGGTTTTTGCTTATTTTAATTCAACAACGGCGCAATATGATTCTATCGGCAAAGTTTCATCCCTTTGCGGGCGCTGCCATGGTGCTCTTCGTTTTGAAGACACCGATCATTTGACATTTAACGGCTGGAAAATGAGCAAGCATTCTCTGACCCAGGATGATGTGGCCGGTGAGTTGGCTGAAGAGTGGACCGGCCAGCCCCCGGATTCCGTTTTGAATGGTTCCGAGCCGGAAAATTGTATCGCCTGCCATGGGCCGACAGCCGTGCTCACCAACGGCGGTATGACCGAGACCGAAGCGCTCGCTCACTTTTTCACAACAGAAAATGGAAATTTTAGTGAATCGACAGCTTCAGCAAATCAGGATCAATGGCCGGATGTTTCATGTATAGCCTGCCATAATCCGCATGATCCTGAAGCACATTCTTATTTTAATTCAGCCACCAGCAAGTATGAAGTTTTTGACAACACGGCTGAATTGTGCGGGCAGTGCCACGGTAGTTTGAGATTTCCCGACACAGATCATCGAAGCTATAACATCGAAAAAGGCGTTGGTGCTGTTGGAGTGACATTTGTCGAGACGATGGAGGACATCACTTGTACGGATTGTCACATGAGTTCTGGAGAAGAAGATACGAAAGCCTCGATGTATCATGGCCATACCTGGGCTGTTTTTGTTGATGAGGAAGATGGCAGCCAAACGGCCGCATGTACTTCCTGTCATGAGGGTATGAATGCGGCGGCTTCCGAAGGGATTATAAAATCATTTCAATCAAAAACACAGGCAAGTTTGGATAGTGCGGAAACCGTATTTGCATTGGCAGATAGTGTAATGCAAGGTAATGCCGACGAGACGCTCAAGTCCAAGTTGGACGAAGCAGAGACGAATCTCTTTCTTGTGCAATCGGATGAAAGTGGTGGATTCCATAATCAGCATTTTCAAATGGCTTTACTGGAGGATGTGATTCAGAAATCGAATGAAATTCTGAGCACAACGGGCGTTGAGAAACCGAGTCCGGAGCAAGCTCCTCAAAGCTTTGCCCTTTTGCAGAATTATCCGAACCCGTTTAATCCGAGCACGACGATTCGATACGCATTGCCGACCGTATCGCAGGTTCGTCTGGACATCATCAACATTCAGGGTGAGATCGTCAAAACCCTGGTGAACGGTCACCAGGCGGCGAGCAGCTACAAAGTAGTTTGGGATGGTACGGATTCCAATGGCAACGAGGTGACCTCGGGCTTGTACTTTTACAAATTACAGGCCGGTAATTTCACCAAAGTACGACAGATGATTTTTATGAAATAAGGAAAATCCTTCCGGGGCTGGGGCCCTGGAAGGATCGTTTTTTCTTTTGATATTGTTTTGCCCTGCAACGCGAATGTACCGACATTTTTGCTAGTCCTCATTTTTAATAACATACCCTCTTTATCTGCACCGGCTAGTCAGGTAAAATTCATTTGTTTGGAAAATATAATTGGCTTATATTTTTGTGTGATGACGGCAGGCAGCTCTCGTCTCAGTCAAAAAACGATTTTAATTAAATGAAGAAGCTATGAAAATGAACAGTATTAATCGCAGAAAATTTCTCGAATTGTCTGGCGCTGTGTCCGCCGGACTGGCGGCGCCGGGACTTGGGGTGGCAAACAGCCGCAGAGCAGCCGATGATCGTCAGAACATCCTGCTGATCATGACCGATCAGCAATTTGCCGACGCCATGAGTTGCGCCGGCAACCCGGATGGGCATACGCCGAACATGGATTCGTTGGCAGAACATGGCGTCCGCTTTACCCGGGCCTATTGTGCGAATCCTTTGTGCACGCCCTCGCGGGGAACCATCATGAGCGGCCGAATGCCGCACGAAATCGGCATTACCGTCAATGTCAGTAGTTCGCAAAAACTTCCTTCGCAAACGATGGGGAAAGTCATGACCGCGGCCGGCTACGACTGCGGTTACGTGGGCAAGTGGCACCTGCCGCAGACACCATATCATCACGGTTTTACTTTTTGCCGCGAAAACAGCGTCAATAACATCGATCACAAGATGGTCGACGACTGCGTCGAGTTTTTGCGTATAAAGCGGGACAGGCCGTTCCTGCTGGTGGCTTCATTCATCAATCCGCACGACATTTGCGAATGGGCGCGGGATCCAAAGACGGCCAAACGGAACGGCGAAGCGCAGTACATTACCGATCCGCCTGTCGACCAGCCGCCACCTGCGGGGCAATGCCCGAAACTGCCGCCAAATTTTGAGCCGTCAGCGGACGAGCCGGCGATCATCCGCCAGATCAACAAAAGCCACAAACGCATTCATCCGCCCGGATGGTTTCCGAAGCAGTGGACCGAAAGCAAGTGGCGGCAGTATCGCTGGGCCTACAATCGCATGGTGGAACTGGTCGATATGTTCATTGGACAAATTTTGCAGGCGTTGCGCGAATCCGGCCGGGAGAAAAACACGGTAGTGATTTTTACCAGCGATCATGGCGACGGCTACGCCACTCATCGCTGGAATCAGAAATGGATTCATTACGAGGAATCTGTCCGTGTGCCGCTCATCATCGCTCAAAAGGGCAGGACAACGCCCGGCGTCGCGGATGATCGGCTTGTGGCCGTGAGCGAGGACCTGCTGCCCACGCTGTGCGACTATGCCGGAATCGCTCCGCCGGATGGTGTCAACGGCAAAAGCCTGCGTCCTTTGGTCGGGGGCACGCCGCCGGAAGCCTGGCGCTCTTTTCTGGTCTCGGAAAGTGAATGGGACGCCGACCTGTTTGCTATCGGCGAAAATGTGAGGGCCAGAATGGTGCGCACCGGGAAATTCAAGTACATCGTCTATTCAAAAGCCAGCGTGGAAAGCGTGGACGGGCTGCGGGAGCAGCTTTTTGATATGCAAAATGATCCCGGCGAGATGATCAACCTGGCTGTAAAGGCCGAATTCCGTGTCGTGCTGGACGAGCACCGTGCGCTGTTGCGGCAGTGGGGAGAAAAGACTCGCGACGTTTTTCCCGTGCCCGAAGGTTCACCGACCGACGTGTAACAACAGTGTGATAGATCGACTGCTGTGCAAAAGTTTCGCGTCGGGCAAAACTAGCCCAATTCGTTATTAATTTGTAACCGTGATTCCATAGGATAAAATTAGAAAGGAGATCGTTTTGATCAAACATGTGCTAACAGCCTTTGCATTCTTTGTTGGTCTTGTACAGGCCCAATCCGTGGGGACTTCGATTTATACGGTGGCTCCGCAGCAGGTGAAGAGTCGGGATTTCTTTATAAATTTTGATTCCGGCTATGGTGTTCAGGCGGTGCGACCGTTTGGCGAAGATGGGGTGGAACAGCGTCTCGGTGTGGTGTATGGCATTTCTCAAAAGTGGAGCCTGATGAGCGTCGCCGGGGCACTGGTTGAAGGAAACTCGACAGTCCGGCTGGGTTCGGCCCAGGTCGAGGCTATGCGCACTCTGATGGTCCAGGACAGGAGCAGGGTTAATCTGTCCGCGGGTGTTGGTTTTTTAAAGGAATACACCGGTGTGGATGTATTGCTGGCCCGATTTGCCCTGGGTCGAAATTTTACTCGCTGGAATCTCAATAGCAATTTTGTCCTGGAAAAGCCTCTGGTAAGCGGCCGGGATGCCGTTGACGTGATCACGACATTCACCAGCGCCTACAGGGTTCTTCCCTGGCTATGGGCAGGCATCGACGCCATCGGTGAGGACCTGGAGGGTTTTTTTGAACCGGAGGAAGCGGAAGGCGGAGCCAAGTTGATGGTGGGGCCTACTTTTCGTTTCCGGCTTTCGAAAAAAATGCACTTGCGATTAGGCGGCGGGCCGATCTTTTATATGACCCGGAATATGCCCACCAGTAAGGCTCCCAGGTTATTGCCGAGCGGAGACAGCGGTTATGCCATTCGCTTTTCCATGATCTATGGTATTTAAATGTACGGCAGGCTACTGAAGGGACTTTTTCGACAGAATTGCAAGACGATCGCCCGGGGATTCGCATCCCCGGGTTTACCGTCGACTGATGTAAGAATATGTAACGAACAATAAACATCAACTTGGATGTTACTCAAATATTTGAATATAATTCCCTGCGCCGATCACAAATGTTGATAGAATGAGGATGGTCAGGCCAATCAGGACAATGCGAATTGTGCGGCTGCTCGAACCTTTCCATTCCTTCAAAATAAGACCCCACATAGTGCTGAAAACAATGATGAACGACATGTGAATGCTCCAACTGGCGAAATCATATTTCCCCATTTTGGTGGTACCCATGCCGTAGAACATGAACTGAAAATACCATGTTGTTCCTGCGAGTGCGGAAAAAAAGTAATTGGCCAGGCGCGGCGTATCTGCCGTTTTAATATAGTCCTTTATCGAACCATTTTTTAGTGTGAGGCTGATGCACCAGAGAAAATTGGTTGTAAATCCACCGGCGAGAATTACTATGAACACCGGACTGTTACTGAAAAGTTTAGACGTACCCATTTCGATGGCGAGCGCGGCAATGGGCTTCCCAGCGGCAATGCCAAAGGCGAAACAGGCGCTCATCACTCCGGCAAACAAGGCGACCCAAATCCCCTTTTTTAAATCAAATTCTTTGATGTGTTTTTTTTTCTGCTCGGAAGTCATTTCCTTGTCTTTTTCGATACCCGCTTTCCCGGTCAGGGCGATGCCGATAAGGGCTATCAGAACACCGCCTAGTGTGACCAGACCGGAGAGGTGCGAAATGAGCGTGCCGAACTGTCCAAAGTAAACCGGCGGAACCAGAGTGCCGAAAGTCGCAGTCAGGCCAAGCGCCATGGCCATGCCCAGGGATATGCCGAGATAGCGCATGGTCAGTCCAAAGGTCAATCCACCGATTCCCCAAAGCACGCCGAAAATATACGGCCAGACGAGATTGTCTAAAGACAAACTCCTTAAAAGTGCAAAGAGATCGGGAACCGCGATTAATGAAACAATCCATGGTGCTAAGATCCAGGCGAAAAAACCGCCCACAAGCCAGTAAACTTCCCATGACCAGTTTTTTACTTTACTGTAGGGAATGTAGAAACTTCCGGCCGCAAAGCCACCAACTGCGTGAAAGAAAATACCTAGTATCGGATTCATTTGTTACTCCGGTTAGTGTTAATATCGGTTAGGAGAATATTTGGTTTTGGTATCCACTTCGTGGTCAACAAGCCATTGGCTACGGCCAATAGCTTTTCACCTCCCGGCTGCAGCGAAAGCTCAAAAGCCGTACCTGCCTGCTCATTGTAATGATAGACTGCTGTGGATTTCAATTTAATCATTTCCGGGCCGATGGTTTTAATCTCTTGATTTAATTAAAGTGACCACGATTTTATTCACGGGTGATACAAGATCGCTTGCCTGTGAATATTTTCCCTCAGCCTCTAATTTCAATAACGGCCGATCTTTTTTTTTGCAAGTCAGAAAAAGCTTTCCAATCTCTGTTCGTTTTTTCGGCAAAACCAGTTCGATGGAATTGACGCCCTGTTTTAACACGACCTTGCCGTAATTATACCAGCGGAAATAAAGATGATGGCTAATATTTTTTTTGGCTTTGATCCAGAACCGGCAGGTTTCGTTTCGTGGCGCATTCACTAAAAAGACGAGACGGCGCGTTCCGTCATCGTCAAACGATTTTGAGACGTAATGATTGCCGCTTATAAATGCCGTTCCAGTCTCAAGACTGAAAACCGGTTTTCGTCCGGCGCCCGGTTTTGCTGCAACAGGCGGGGTCTCAGCGCTCGTGCCCCATTCGTTGAGCGCAAGGATAGTCACGTAAACATCCCGGCCATTCGGCAGGTTGTGAAGGGTTACCGGACTTTCGGCTACATTCTCCAGCTTTTTATCAAGTGCATCAGGACGAGAGCCGTATTTCACAACATAGGAAAAAGCGCCCTCTGCCGGCTGAAAATGCGCGTCCACGGATTCGTCCCGGTTTTCGACGGCAAGAATTTTGGGCGGCGCCGGCGGTAAACCCGGCTGCTCAAAACGCGCCCGGCGGAGACGGATGTACTTCTTCTCATTTAACCCATTGATTCGAATGATAAAGGTGCTATCGGCCTTATCCCCGGCAATTTTGATCAGCACCTTGAGATTGTGTGCGTCAAAAGTCCAGCCGCTCTTGTGCGTCTCAAAACCGGCAGCATCTCGTAGGGATAATTTTTTGCGGTTAACCGTAATGGCGTCCGGCCGGTTCGCCATGAGGCACAAGCCGAAATTTCTACGGCTTTTTTTGATGGTAATCTGCATTTGGTCATGACCGGCCTGTAACGAGACATTTATTTTCTTTTTGTCGTTATAAAAACTCCGGTGGGCGTTTCCACGGCCAAAAATACAAAACGACAATAACAGACTATCTTTCCGCGCCTGGAGAAACAAGCCGCCGGGCTGCATGGCGTCATTCAAAGCCAACGGAACAATGGAAGCATTCCTGGCAAATACCGGAATGCGATTAAGCGGCGCTATGTAAGAGTAATTTTGTCCACCGCTGTACGGCATCCCGCTCCAAAAATCAACCCACTCGCCTTTGGGGAAATAGATTTCCCGAGTGGTTCCGGAGCGGACAAACGGCGCGACCAGCAGATCATCGCCAAGGAGATATTCGTCATCGATCGACCAGGTTCTGTCATCATCAGGATAATGCAAAAACAGTGGCCTCATCAACGGCAGTCCGGTTTCATGGGCGAGGCGGACATAGTGATACAGGTACGGCAGTAAATTATAGCGCAGGTGCGAATAGAATTTGTAATTTTCCCGGCCATAAGCATCCTGCTCCCACGGCGCGGGCGCGCTGCCGTGATCGTGAAAAGAAGGACTGAAGGCAGCGTATTGCGCGCCGCGAATGTAAACTTCGCGCGCATCGGGCGAATTGCCGCCGATGTAGCCGCCGAGATCGTGTCCGGCCAATGCCACGCCACTCACGGCCAGCGACAACGAAGCGGAGACGGTGCCTCTGAATTGCGAAAAGGTACGCCGGCGATCACCGCCCCAGACAAATCCGACACGCTGGATACCCAGACCGCCGCCGCGAACCCAGGTGATGCCGCCGTCCGCTTTGCGTTGTTGCAGCCAGTCATATATCCGTTCCGAAAACAAAACAGCGTGCAGATTTTCGATACCTTTGACCTGTCTGTGCATCAGCAGCGGCGGACGATATTTGGGAAACAATTCGCAAAAATCGATTTTAACGCCGTCCAGGTTGGCATGTCCGGGTGCGGAATGACCGTTTTTATCGCTCACATAAGGTTGGTAAAATGTCTTTTCCCACCACGCCATGGCCCGGGGATTCGTGGGATCGATATAAGCATATCCGCCTTTAAAACCGCCAATACAAAGCGTGCCGTCGTTATTGCGAATAAAATATTCTTGAACAGCATTTTTTAAGACATCGGACGTGCTGTTAATATGGCCGGCCCGGCTCCAGAAGACCTGCTTAATTCCGAGAGCATGCCATTTATCGGACAGCCAATGCATATCCGGGTTCTGCTCTTTATCAAACTGCCCGCGGATACCTTCCCACAGAATTACGCCCAAACGAAAGCCGTTGTGGAGGATCATATCCACATCTGCTTCTGCCGTAGCAGTGTTATTCCAGCCGGTCATGCTGCGGCGGCTGAGCCAGGGTTCCAGCGCCCATTTGGGCACCAGGCGTGGTTTGCCGGTAATGTCTGTGTACTGTCGAATAACCGTGAGCGGGTCTGCATTTGCAAAAACAGTGAAATCAATCTCGCTGTCGGGAATCTCGAACGAGTAAAAAGTTTCGCTTTCATCCCCAAGATGATAGACGATGGGCAGAGCCGAATTGACCAGCAAGCCGTAGCGTGCGGATGAAATAAAAAACGGGATGGCCTTGTACGTTCTCGCGTCTTTCGCCACATAAGCATCGAAAATTTCCATAACCACTTTTTTGCCGCGTTGGTTCAAACCATTGAATTTCTCTCCAAAGCCAAAGAACCCTTCCTTCTCCTGCATGGCAGCGGTAATGCGCAAATTTCCCGACTCACCCGCCGATTGCATCCATCCGCTGTGCGCCGGAATTTGAGAAAAGACCGTATCGCCGTTGCTGCGAAGAATCGTCAACTGCCACGGTTGCTTGCGGATGATTACCGAGACACTATCGGTTTTCAGATAATAGAAAATTTCATCCTGCTTTGTTTCGAACGATTTTCCGCGGACATCGGCAAACGATTTATTGCCCGGGTGTATGCGCACACGGACGGCATCCAGAAAAGGAAAGGAAATTTGAACGGACGCCTGGCGATTATCCGCTCCGGCCAGACATGTAAAACTAATCGCATCATGTGATACTGCATGAACGATGATTTGATTTATGCCGATGCTGTTCACATCCATTTGCCTGAGAGATTTACCTGCCTGCTGTCCGATGACGAAAGCAGGAATAAGTAAAAGCAGCAAAGCAGAAAGGAGTCCCGACATGAATTTTATTTTAGGCATAACTTTATCAATTTTTCGATGCATTGTTCATCCTAAAACCTGCTTGAGCAAAAAAATGATGGAATACCTTTAACGAATTTGATCATTCACCGCTCGGACACACTCGATCATCTCATTACGAAAGGCATCCATTTTCTGCTCATTCATAACATTATCGATGGCCTCGCGGGAAAGGCCGAGTTTGATGACAGCCTGGAATCCCGGATCAACCAGTTGCGGCAGACTGACATTCAGCAGATGTTCTATGCGCGACCGAGCATCAGCGGATATGTTATCCTGTTTTAGAGAGTCTTGCAGTGCAGCAAGGATTCGATAATCTTCGATGCCTTCGCGCACGGCCTCCCAGCGTCTGCTCGTTATCGGTCCGTTACGGCCGGGATAAACGAGATTATATTCCAGCGTAATCCGCTGCCACGGGTCTTGCCGTCCGGCATTGTAGCACCAGTAGCCAATACCACTGGCCCCGCACCTGAGAGCTTGCAGGGCCGCAGTTCGAAATTCGTATAAAAGATTGATGTTTTTAATATTCGGACCAACGGGCCGGGCTGAACTATAGGCGCAGTTATAAGACCACAGGAATTTCCCTGTATTCCGCATGACATCCATTTCCGGAGTTTCTTCCGGCAGCCAGTCCATGGGCGGCACCCAAACATCCACACACGTTGCCATGGCTTTGAACATGGGCAATTCCCCGCCGCCATCCTGGTAGAGCATGACATCGAGATTTATGGCGCGTACAATTTGCCCGAACTTGACCAGCCTGTTAACCGTATCCCAACCGTGACCGCCGGGTTCATCAATAGGATACAGAGCAAAGTGATTTGTGTCGATGCCCAATTTTTGCAGATGCTGCACCAGCTTTTTCAGAAACGTTGCAAGATCGTTTTTATAATTCACGCTGCCGGTCTCACCTTTTATTGCCGGAAAACCGT
>JAACEJ010000548.1 GCA_011682565.1 Actinomycetota bacterium
CCTTTAATCTGTTTTTATCAATGTTAAATTCATAACCAACTCGGATCATGATGAACCCAAGAGCCACAGTTGTCAGCATTCTAATGGTATGCGAAAAGCCTTCGTAAGAATGAGCAGGGATAAGCATCGGCAATAGTTGAGAAAGAATCAAGCCGACAAGTAAAAATCCAGAAAATATTACAATATTTTTCATATCCACTTGTTAATTTAAAGAATAAAAGTGCCCATATCGGAATTTCCAGCTTAATCACAAAACCCCGCAGTAAGCAGGGACGGGCACAGTTCTCAGCGGGGTGGCACGGAAGGAGTCCCGACTTGTCGGGACGACCGGAGTGGCCACTATGATCGCCCTGGGAATCCCTTCCCAGAGCGATCGAAATAAAACGATTTGTCGGGAGAAAAGCAAGAGGTTTTTGGGGGAAATGTGATACTGACTTTCCTTTTCAACGTTTACCAAACCTCCAAAGGTTTGGTAAACGTAATGACAATCGGGTCCGCCAAGAACGCGGGATATCCGACAACAAAGGTGTTGCAGGTGTTACCCATTCATTGCCGTTATAAAAAACTATGTTGGAAATTGATGTGTCGGTGATAAATCCGTTTTTTACAATCAAAATGTCATCGTGTTGTAATAAAAAAAGCGGTTTCTTTTTAAAATATACTTCAAATGAATATTCTAAGCGCCTTTGATGATATCGCAAATTATAAATTTTTCCTATTTGTATGGATTTCTGTAATAAATCTAAATTTTGTAACAGAAATATTTTTTGAAACAACTAGATCTTCATTTAAACACGATTGGCGTATGTCGCACGAACGTCATCTCATTTCAACAAAATCAACTTAATCGTCTCACTCTCCCTATCATCCAATTGCAATCTACAGAAAAAGACTCCCGAATTCACCGGTTTGCCCAGATCATCTTTGCTGTCCCAATGAACTTGATAAACGCCGGCCGGTTTGACGGCCTTTTCCATCAGACGGATTTTTTGCCCCTTTACATTGTAAATAGATAAAGTAACCTGCCTGCGGCGAGCGAGTCGATAGCGGATTGTTGTCCCTGCATTGAACGGATTTGGATGATTCTGCGACAATTTAAAGTCGTGCGGTAATTCGTCCCTTTTGCCGACCGTGGTGATGACATTATCGATTTGCGGTTCCACATTGTTCTACTGCGTTCGATCCGCTAATTCGCACGCGGCCGCCGCAACGGTGATATTCAGAGGATAGCCTTCGCTCCGAGGCGGTTCCAGAGCAGACCGAATAGTTATATGATCAAAAGGGGTAAAAGCCGGATTGTCCGCAGCGGTGGGCGCCGGGTGATTTACTATTTTTTCGACGTAGGAGCGATCCGGATTGAGACGGACAAAACGAGCGCCAGCAGAGTGAAAACCTTCGTATTGGATGAGCACATGCGGATGATCAGGAGCACTTTGCACATGATCGGTTTCGGATGCTTCCACAATAAACATCAGTTGCGGGATATTTTCCACGGCTCGCCTGATCCAGTTTTCGCCATTTCGCCAGTACCAGAATTCACTGGTTTGTGACAGCGTTGGGATGTGCGAGGGACGATCATCAGGAAAGAGATTGCGATTGGTGGCTTCTTTCATCAAGCGCACGGAATAAAAAACTTTTACGGTATCGTTCAGTTCATAGACATAAGGATAGATAACGAAATCCGTGCCTATATCCACCTGGCTATTCCGGTTGATGTCAAAATACAATCCTCCGCGCATTTTACCATAATCACTAAACGGACGGCGTGGTTTGATAGAACCCCGCAGTAAGCAGGAAAGGGCACAGTTCTCAGCGGTGTGGGCACGGAAGGAGTCCCGACCTGTCGGGAGAAAAGCAAGGGGGTTTTTTTTGGGAAAAAATGTGATACCTGACTTTCCTTTTCAACGTTTACCAAACCTTCGGAGGTTTGGTAAACGTAATGACAGTCGGGTCCGCCAATATCGTGGGATATCAGACAATCCCGGTTTATATGGCGGCGCATTGTTGCTCGCAACACCCTGCTCGACGCAAGACCTGCATATCACCGCAGAGATGAGTCTTTTTCAGGACGGGCCATATATAGCCTCTAGTTGTTTTTAGTTGTTAGATTGATGTTGAGCTTTACTTGATATTTGTAAAAAGCATTCTCGTAGGCGACTATTAACCAACTATTATTTTTCAGCTTTCTTTTTCTCAAAATATTGTTCGATTTCTGGTTTTTCATAGGAAATGAGAAAAATTGAATCACCAGGTTTGAATTTATAATCTTTGGAATATGTATCTTTTGATGAACTTTTGGGATTTATAATTATCTTTTTTTCATGAATTGACCTTCCTTTGTTATTTACAATATCTTGACCATTTACTTTCTTTTTAATGACGGTTGAAAATCCAATAAGTATAATATCTTTTTCATCAATTCCAATTATTGTTGCTTCAGCATCTCCATAAGAGACACCAATCAGCGATTCGGGCACAATTTCTTGATATATTTCATTAGTATCCTCTGATTGAGTTAATAAATCCATGAATACCTGTGAAAGTCCTGGTGTTAACGCAGATTGAGCAAGTAATCTCTCCGCAAGATGCTCGAGACATACAATTTCATCAACATGGGTATATTGAAAAAACATTTCGCTATTTGATTTCACCAGTTCCACAATAATATGAACATCTGCATTGATCGATTCTATAGCGAGCACAATGAGAATAGATCTCGAGTCAGAGTTTTCTAAATCGTCTTCATCTGCCAGAACAATTACAGTTTTAGCATGTTCAACGTCGGCTCTTTTTAAAATTTCTTTATTAGCAGGGTCACCACCTATCATCAATAGCCCTCGGTAAGTTGGGTCAGTAGTTTTGGGGAGATTTTCTGGATTATTTGTAATTACGATTATTGGTCTTTTGTCATGTACGCTTACATCATGAAGCTGACGAACTATTATATCAGCCTTACTTGACCAATTGCATAATACAACGTGCTCTCTAATACCAAAATCTCCTTCTACTTTTTTATTATTTTCATTCATTTTCTTTCTCCGTTTTTTTTAAATGTTTTCTAAAACGTTATCAAAGTCAATTTCATCAGTCGAGAGATAAATAAGTTTATCTTTTTTATTTAGTTTTGTATTTTGAGGAAAGAATATTTTTCCAGATTTCTTAAGAGAATTTGAATTGCCATTATTTTGACTAATCGGATTTATCTGGATGAAATAATTAGAATTCCTTAGCTTTAAATTTAATCTCCTTTTTTCTTCGGCTTCTAAAAATTTTGCAAATCCAATTAATGTTATATCTACAAATTTTTCACATGCTATTTTATTAATTTCTTGGTTCTATAACGAATTGAGTGGGTAAATTCCCACATATTGCTTAAATTACCGTCATGGAAAATTCGAAAAAACTATTTGAAATAGCGCTTCAAT
>JAACEJ010000549.1 GCA_011682565.1 Actinomycetota bacterium
CTCCTGAACGGACGGATCATAAGCATTGGGGGCTTGTCCGACGGTTCCGCGCGACTGCATGCCGGAATTCAGCTCCGCATAAAGTGAATTGTTTCCGTCTCCTTTGGTAACAGATTTAAAATTTCTTCTCGGTTTGATGACGACCGTAGAAGGCTGACTCCGGTCATCCGATTCATCATCATAAGCAGCATCGGCATGCAGCACACCGAAGCCGGGGTATTGAGGCGACAAAAACTCGCCGGTGAACTGATCCGGATCGCCGATGTCATCTCCTGCGCGGTGATTTTCATCCGCATCACCATCAAACACATAAAAAAGTCCCCGCAAGGTATCCGCCGGATCATTGCCATAATATGCAGCCCAGTCGTCATTCTGCCGTATTTGTTCATGCCCGCGATCTGCGCCGGGAACCAGAAAATACTGAAAACCAAAATAGACGCCCGTGAGGTTTTGATTACGTAATTCGACTGTTTTCGTTTTATCGTCTACGTTGCCGTCATTTGTAAATGTGTATTCGCGGATAATATAACTGTTGTGATTTTCATTGGCCAGCGCCCAACTGCGCATTCGCACCTGAACACCAACATTGGTTGCCCATTTGGTCTCTATCTGTTCATCGGCCGGTATGGACGACGATTTCGTGCTGGAAGCGCGCGTATCTAAATAGCGAACTTCCGGAGTTCCATTGACCGTAACCAGCGGCAGCCGGTTCCACACCTTTTTCTTATTCCATACTTTTCCGCTGGATTTTATAGGAGTACTAAAATCCGAGGCTTCATTATTTTCAAAACCAATCTGGGCAACATATTCAGGATAAGACGTGCCAAATTTATCCGTCCAGTTTTTCACACCGATCCATATTCCCTGGCCGGCCAGGTTTTTATAAGTCATCAAACGAAAGTCGCCGCCAGGGTAGGTCATTTGATCCTGTAGCGGAGAGTATTCGGGAAGAGAACCGGTAGCTGTCATTGTTTCCCATAACAACCCGATTTCATGGCTCTTGATTTGAGCTAAAAGTTGAGAGGAAAACAAGAAAAGAATAATTAAAGTTGAAATGAACTTTCGCATATTTTTCTCCGAAAATAATTGTTTTTAAGATTTAACGGTTTTATAACATGAACCTAAAGCCAAAAACCCAGGCACGATACTGGCCTGCATACAGATAATCGCTTCGTGTTCTCAGAAGCAAGGGATTGGAAACCTCTTCCGAACCCACACGATCTGTTTTACCATTGACATAAAGATCGTCGTAATAATCTTTGGCGTGCGGAATGGCAACCCTGTATTTTTTAACCCAAAAATTGCTGACATCAAAATAAACTTCCATCTGCATCGCATGGCCAAGAGCAAAGTTCCGTGTTAAACGGAGGTTTGAACTAAACCTGGGGATAGTATAGAACTTTACATTCGGATGCTGTTTACGGAATTGTTTATCGGGATGTTGAACAAGTTGCGGGCCGGTATAGTAAAGGCCAAAACTCGCTCTCGTTTTATGTAAAATCGGGTAGCCTCCTAATCGTGGCCCCCACTCTGACGGTGCATTGAGTGTAACGACACCCCGACCATAAGGCGTTATTTCCGTCTGGTTGGGAAGCGGAATACCACGCAACTCGCCATTTATTCCCACACTGGGATTGTCCGTCAAAACAGGAATATCGCTTATGCCGGGGACTTCCAGGTTGCTGACACTTTTTTGCGTGATGTTATAGTTAAAAAAGCCGGTGATATATCTTCCTGCGGATTTACGCAGTTCGATGTCCAGGCCCCTGATTTCCCGATACTCGCGCTGTCCTGGAAATTCCAGAATAAGCGATTGATCGGTATGAGCGTAAACCAAACCACTTTGAGCCTGAGTGTAGTCCCGGTAAAACGCATCGATGTGCAACTGAATCCAGTTGTAAACGTTTTGATCATACCCCACTTCAAAGTTGGCGGTTTTCTGAAAAGTCAGCGTCGGATCGCCCATCCACTGCACACGGGGTATAGTAAAATCAAGGGTGGATGAATAAAGCGCTTCGGCCTGCGGCATCTGCACAAAATGGCCGTAGTTAAAATACACTTTGCTGTTAACTGTAATCGGGAAGGAAATGCCAATTCTCGGGCTGACATAACTTTGCGCTTTTGGCATAATTTTGGGAAAACTGTCGCTTAAAGCAGCATGAAAAATTGCTTCGTTGGTTGGATAGTCAAGGGTTCGGTGCACATCCCATCGTTTTGAGGTCTGTTTATAAAGGTCCCAGCGAACACCAATATTGGCAATCATACCCCAGAACTCGATTTTGTCCTGAACATAAGCGCTTACTTCAATTGGCGCCACATTATACTGCCACAGAAATTTCTTTGCAGGATCGTCATTGTGCAAATGTGTTCGATCTTCAACCAGCCTGGTGAGACGAAATTCAAATCCCGATTTCAATTCATGAGCAGGGTGGAACTGGTCGACAAAAGATACCCGGGCATTATAGCGTTCGCTGTAAGAATTATCCGTCGAAGACGCTCCACCAAACATGCTGTATCCTGTTATGTAATCCGGAACGCCTTTTTCGCGAGGTATGTACCCGGATTGGGGATCATAGTAAAATTTGCCGTGAAAAGTTCTTCCGGCGCTTATCGGGGACTCTGGGTATTTATTTGTATCCCAATAGGTGCCGAAGAAACTTAAATCGGATTCAAGATAGCTTTTTGGAGAAAAAACATGCACCATTTTAAGGCCGCCCAGCGTTGTTCTTCGGGTAACCCAGGGCTTTTTGTAAGGATAAAACGGCTCGCTGTTACCGCCGCCGTAGGAGAGTTTGACTTCATTGCTCCAACTGCTACCGGCGTCATCTCTTGAAACCGTATTCACGCCTGAGTTGATAAACGTGAGTGTTGCCCTGGTGTCATCCGTAAACTTGTTGATCAACTTGAGCATATAGTTTGTTTCTTTATATGCCGGCTGCGGTTGCGTGCTGCCATAAGGACTATATTGATATTTAAATCCTCCAAGGTAATTTACCCTCCACGGCAAAAAGCCAATACCGCCACTTATTGAAAGATCAATGTTGTGGCCGGGGTTTTGCGCATATTGAACAGGACGATGACGCCAGTTCCACAATTCCCGTGCTTCTTCCGGTGTCAGATCATTGTTCGGATCACCATCCTTCAACAGTTTATTGGAATATGCCGTCCAGCCTTCCCACCGTAACGTGTCCGGTATAAGGCCCTCTTCGAGCACAATATAGCTGGCAGAATCCGCATTGGACCCATCATATAATTGGTATGGCCAAAAAGAAATCGGATTGTAACGATCTCTTCCCAGGTGTCTGTTGCGAACGGGGTCGTAGCGATAATCAAGCGATACATGAAATTTGTTGCTCGGATCCTTGGTTACGATATTGATTAATCCGGAACGTGCTTCACCATATTCGGCATTGAAACCACCGC
>JAACEJ010000550.1 GCA_011682565.1 Actinomycetota bacterium
TATCGAGCGCCTCCTCCAGACAGAGGGCCTGAGCGCAGAGCTGCACCTTGTCGCAATTATTTTTTTTGGGGCTGCCCCGTTTATGCTCAACAGGAAAGGGCAGCCACTTTGGCTTCCCCACCGGCTGCCGATGAAATTCAACCACATCTGCCTTACCGATAAGCCCTAACCGTAAAGAGCGAAGCGGTATCGCAAATTCAATGCGAACATCTTTTCTCGACTCTTTACCGTATTGATCCACCCGCTCGTGCATAATCCGGCCATAAGCGGTAAAGAGATTTTCTTCCCAAATCTGCTCAAGATGAATCAGGGCGCATTGCCGCTCACAGAATTGCAGATGCTGAAGGCCAGACAAGGGCAGAAGATCGTCTTCGGAATAAGTATTCATTTCTGCAATCGTTTCCGGCTCTCCGCTGACCCCGCGATTCTTCTATTCATCAGTCAACTTGGCCCAGACGACAACGCCACGCATCCTTTTCAATCCGCGCTTCGGAATACCCCAAGGCCCGGCATAGGGCCTTTCTGCGCTTGGTGGCCGGTTCCGGGTCTTCGATCTCTTGCACCCGCTCACAACCGACCTTGGCCAGCCACCGCACTCTCTCGAAATTGTTTTTCGAATTGTTAGTCCATTAGAGCATTTCGATCAGCTCAACACCCGCAGGAGTTGCCCCAACTGTCACGTTATAATCGGCAAAGGAACGAGGTGGAACCTCGCCGCAGTTTTTGTCTACTCTTACCAGATCGAAAAGCTTATGGGCTTGGGCGTTGCCGAGTTCGCTGTCGTGTTTGAAGACAATCAGCTTTTGGGCCGCCATTTCGCCACGGGCGGCGGAGCGATCATGATCGAACATATTCTGCAATGATTCCCAAAATAATTGCAAATCCTCCTCAGAGAACCCTGTCTGTGTTGCCAGTGGCGCAGAAATAAAACCGTGAACGCGGTAGAGGCCGTAGGGGATATAGGTCTTGCGACCCATGGTCCGATTGTCACCTCCTTGAGAATCTGCTTCCTTCCTGGTTTCGACGGCCATTCGGGTAATGCTGGCCTCTAAGGGAACAACGGGATCAATGCTGCGCGAAAAGGCAAACTGCACCGGTCCGCGAACCTGACCACAATTGTTTTCCTTTGTGGACATGACCGCCCCGAAGGTACGGACATCAAAAAAATTCTTGCACATCCATCGCCGCGCCTTGCTGATCTTGACAGACTTTTCATTTTCATCCTCCACAGCTTCATAGGCGGGCTTTCTACGTTCGGTCAGAATTGCCTTTTCCTTTACATAAATATTAAAGGGCGTCTGCTCCTTCTTCACCAGTTCAACATAGTTGCGCACCTTACGTTTCAGGCAAACATCGGTGGTGATGCCGTGACCGGTCTCGGGATCAATCCGGGGCATATTGCCCCCATCCGGGTCACCGTTGGGGTTGCCGTTCTTCACGTCAAAGAACAACACGAATTCATAGCGGTTGGTAATCTGGGTACTCATTTTTCACCTCCCAGGGTTTTTGTTTCATTCTTCCGGTAGAGAGCATTTTTCTGTTGATAATAGGCAATGGCAAAAAGCCCTTGGTTCTGCAGGTTCAGGTGTACGGGAAAGGCGTCGATATGTTCCATTATCTCCGCAATCCGGCGATCTGAAATGTAACCGTATTCCGCCTTTGTAATATGATGTTGGGAAAGGCTGAGCAAACGGGGAAAGACGCTGGCCGGGGTGGCCGAGGCCGCGCTGAAGAAGCGGTCTTTGATGGTCGCGTTCACCTTGCCCAATGCGTCAAGCTGCGCCTTCTCAAGCACGGCAAAAAGTCGCCCCAAGAGATAGGCAGTCTCCCTTTTTTCTGTGTCCAAAGTCATGGGAACCTCCTTGTGATAGTTTCGTTGTAATACTGCCTTTAAGATAGCTGCGCGCAAGTAATTGACATTGGGAATTGATTTGCCGGAAAGTTTATCTTTTTTTGCCTGATCTGCCCGGATACGACCCAGCACCCCCTGGTAGAGGTTCTGCGGATAGTGCCCACCGGTCAGGATGGCACGAACGAGGGTCCCGCCCAAAATCGGGGATATGTTCTTGGTTTCGCGGGCGGTTTCCTTGAGCAAGTGCCAGATCCCGGGGAAGGGAATGTCGTTGTCAAAACTCCTTTCCATTTCAAGGTTACTGAAATGATCATGCAGACGCACTATCAGTTCCGCGACTGAGCCAACGTGCCAAAACCGAAGGGCAAGGCGCGCTCTGTTGAGAGACAACCCCAGGATAAAAAACTTCATGGCCGCATCCGCTTTGATCTCCTTGGGCAACTTACCTTCGCGAACGGTTCCCAGAAATTTCCTCACCTTAATTGTCGCCGCCTTATCCGCAGCGAAAGGATCAAATATCTGGCTGAAGAATCCTTCCAAAGGGGTTTCTTTTTCAGCCCAGAAAACCGTGGCCGCATCCCCAACTCGCAGTCGTTGGACCTTGCTGCGCAGCAAATGCTTCAAGGCGGCGGAGCTCTTAAATTCCCCCTCAACCGAGATTCGGGCATTTTCCCCCTTTTTCCAACCATAGGATTCATACGCTACCTCGTTGAATGAAACCAGAGATGCGCCGGAACCGAACTTGAACTGGGCATACTGCAATTGCAAATTACAAGCCGCGCCATCAAGCAGATTTACGCCTTTGGGAAATTCATCCCGAGCAATAAAATCGCTCCATAGTTTCTTAACCTCAGAACGCTCATGAACAAAACAAAAATCTCCCTGTAGACGGAAGGCGACCCATTTCCCATGGGGCCCGCTGATCTCCTTCCAGTCCGGCAGCGCCAGTGAATCCACCGGGTTCCATGTGGAAAGAAATGCCTTGACCGCAAGCACGCCATCGTCCGTAGAATTTTTGCAAACCTCATCAATCCGCCGGGTGAATGACTCATGATGCTCTTTCTTTTCGGCTTTTCCGGACATGCCAAAGACATAATCCGCTTTATCCACCATGAAATTTGGGGTTTTCGCCGCCGCATTGGCCCGGACATTCACCTGATTAGTATAGGGAACCTCCGAATGCCGATATTCAAAGATGTTCATCTTAATTTTTGTCCGCAATTCTTCTGGCGGCCCCGTTATACGCCCCTCGTGGTCGATATTAACGACAAAACCGACATCCTCGTCGCTAAAGCCATAGGGCGAAATTTTGTCCGCCAGTGCCAAACGATCATAGAAAGAAATCAATGCCTGCAGGATCATGACACCACCCCTTGGCGGCAATCGATAATGCCGTTCAACATTATTGCCCGATAAAAACGCGGCGTCATCCGGTCGCCGAAATCAATATCATGAAGCATAAAGCCAAGATCCTGTTCTCCGGCAAAAGAAGATGGCGGGATATCCTCGCACCACTCAAAATTGACCGGGAATTCACGGCATCCGAAATATGGCCGGTGAAAGCATTGC
>JAACEJ010000551.1 GCA_011682565.1 Actinomycetota bacterium
GCCAGTATTCGTCGGCCATAAATGACAGGCACATTGTGTTCAATTTCCGGCGCTGTTTTACCAAGCTCGACACGAAGCCTGTTGACGTTCATAGTATTCTGCTTTTTCAGCGCCCGGATTTGTGACTCCAGGTCTTTAATATTGTCACAAACCGGCGTTCGCAGATTTGAAGCAGGCGGCCTTTTTTCCACCAGGTACTGTGCGATGTCTTTAGCATTCACAGGATCTGTTTTGGCTCGGCGAAGTTCAGCTTTAGCAAAGGCTTTGGTCTGCACCGGGTTGATGACCACCATGATGCAACCGGGTTGTTCTTTGAAATAATAAAAGAGATTTTTCCAATAATCGGCGGTTGCTTCCATGCCGATGTAAAAGCATTTTGTCCAGTGTTTTCTTTTCATCTGATCAAGTCGATCGAATAAATACAAATAACCGGCACGGCTTTCTCTGACGACAAAAGTCTTGCACACTAATTTTTTGTTTTCATTCATGATGGCGACATCGTGCTTGAATTTGCTGATGTCGATGCCGACAAACAAAACATCATGAGTCATTGCTGCCTCCTTTCCGCCAAACACAGGCGGTTTTCCGATCAGTTGGTGGATTGATCGACGATATGATGATGACGATGAGAGGACACTCTCGTGACATTATTGCCGTTTACACTCGTGCCAAAATCCAAGCTTCATCCCAAAGCGCCGGGATGGCTTAAGATACTTCATTCAAATTCAGGCAATAAGCCGAGAGTAACAATCTGAATAACGAGCTTGTCGGAGCTCAGCCACTTGATGGACGTTCTCTCTCATGCCGTTGTTTGTAAAAGGTCACTGTTTCATCTGTGCCAGTCGGGCAAAGATTTCAGCGACAGACTGTGCTTCTTGCATCCCGCGGCCTTGGTCGCTGAACGGTTTGCTTCGGGCGCACCGGCAAAGATAAAAACACATGGAATTACTTTTGATGAAGCCAGCACGGCTTTTAAAGATACTCTTTCTCTAACCATTTATGATCCGTTACATTCAGAGGAAGAAGATCGGTTCGTTCTTATTTGAAATTCAATTAAAAATCACCTTTTAGTGGTAATCTTTACTGAACGAGGTGATAATATTCGTATTATCAGCGCAAGAAAAGCAACAAAGAATGAGAAGGAAAATTATGAAAAAAATGCAAAATGATCCAGATATGCTAAGGGAATATGATTTTAGCAAAGGCGTGAGAGGAAAATATTCACGGAGATATGCGGAGGGAACAAACGTTGTGGTGATAGAATCCGACATAGCCAAATATTTTCCTGATCACGATGCTGTGAATGATGCATTGCGATCACTCGTCGCGATTATTGAAAAGCAGGAGAAAAAAACAAGTATGCAGGCTGACGGCTAGGAATTTCTAAAACCTGAATTTCAAGATTGAGTACCAGGGTGACGATGGCAATATCCACGAGTTTTTCCTGATTTCCCGATCAAGGAATCTGAATAAGAGATGCATACTATCGAAATCAAACGCCGGAAAGATTTGGACGATGTGAGGAAAATAAAGCGGCTGCAGGTCTGAAGCAATGATGTCCTCGTCGCCCATCTATGTGCTGTTCGCCCGCACATGAGGAGGCGCAGAATAAACAAAGTTATTTTCCTTTATATGAGAAAATAGATGCAGCCATTTTATTGAGGGCTAAAGAAATATAAAAATTGGTCTTGAATTTTTCAAGCTGTGAAACGCATGGAGAAATATCATGTTTTTAAAATTCGCATCATTGCTGCTTGTGCTGGGTTCAACTCTTTCTTTTTCTCAGCAAAACCCGTTTAAGGATTTGGAAAATCCAAAGATGTTTAATCAGAACAAAGAAGAACCGCACGCAACTTTTGTTCCGTTTGCCGATGTGGAAAGCGCCATGCAGAAGAAAAAGGAAGAGTCGCCGTTCTATGAATCCCTCAACGGCACATGGAAATTCAAGTGGGTGCGAAGTCCGGCGGATCGTCCGACGACTTTTTATAAAGATGATTTCAATGTCGGTTCCTGGGATGAAATTCCCGTTCCATCGGACTGGCAGATGCAGGGATACGGCGTGCCGATCTATGTCAATATTCCCTACGAATGGACGCGGAACCCGAATCCGCCGCATATTCCTCATGATTACAATCCGGTCGGCTCTTATAAAAGAGATTTTACGGTTCCCAAAGAGTGGAAAGGCAGCCTGGTTTTTCTCCATTTCGGTGCGGTCAAATCCGCCATGTATGTGTGGGTGAATGGAAAATATGTCGGCTATAGTACGGGCGGGAAAACGCCGGCCGAGTGGGAAATTACAAAATATTTACACAAGGGGAAAAACACCCTGGCCGTGCAGGTTTACCGCTGGTCGGACGGCTCTTATTTAGAGTGTCAGGATATGTGGCGCATCAGCGGTATCAAGCGGGATGTTTATTTGTATGCTGCGCCCAAGCTCCGCATCCGTGACTTTTTTGTCCACACCGATCTCAACGATGATTATGAAAACGCCACTCTAAAAGTGGACGTTGAACTGAAAAATCAGATGCCGAAATTAACGGCAAAAAATTACAGCGTTGAATTGACGCTGCTTGATGACCAGGGGGCAAAAATAGTTCAGGCTGTTAAAAATGTGGAAATCAATAAAAAGAAATCAGCCTCATTCACTTTTGCCGAGCCGGTCACTCATCCGAAAAAATGGACGGCGGAAACGCCGTATTTATATTCGCTCGCGCTTGCTCTGAAAGACGGCAATGGAAAAATAATCGAAGCTGTTGCCTGCAAAACGGGTTTTCGCCGGGTGGAGATTAAGAACGGCCAGTTGCTCGTCAACGGCGTGCCCATTCTCATCAAAGGCGTGGATCGGCATGAGCATGATGAATTTAACGGCCACGTCGTTTCCGAAGCCACCATGCTACAGGACATCACGGTGATGAAGAATTTCAATATCAATGCAGTGCGCACCAGCCATTACCCGAACGATCCGCGCTGGTACGAGCTGTGCGATCAGTACGGTATTTATCTGGTGGATGAGGCCAACATCGAATCCCACGGCATGGGCTACAAGCCGGATCGCACTTTGGGCAATAATCCCGAGTGGAAAGAGGCGCATCTTGACCGGACAATACGCATGGTAGAACGCGATAAAAATCATCCGTCGGTTATTATCTGGTCTTTGGGAAATGAAGCGGGGGACGGCGTCAATTTTGTGGCAACGTCTGCGTGGATTCACAGCCGGGATAAGTCGCGGCCGGTGCAGTATGAACGTGCGGGAACGCGTCCCCATACGGATATTGTTTGCCCCATGTACTCTCCCATTAAGCATCTTGAAGAATATGCACAGAAAAAACAGATGCGGCCGCTGATTATGTGCGAGTACGCTCACGCCATGGGCAACAGCACCGGCAATTTGCAGGATTACTGGGATGTCATTGAAAAATACGATCAACTGCAGGGCGGGTTCATCTGGGACTGGGTGGATCAGGGACTGGCCAAATATAAGAACGGCGTCAAGTACTGGGCATACGGCGGCGACTTTGGCCCCAAGGATGTGCCCAGCGATAATAATTTTTGTATCAACGGTCTGGTGATGCCCGACCGGACGCCGCACCCCGGTTTATGGGAAGTGAAAAAAGTCTATCAGTATGTCAAATTTGAACCGGTGGACTTGGCAAGCGGCAAGATCAAAATTATAAACATGTTTGATTTTAAAAATCTGAATGACCTGGATATCATCTGGAAAATTATGGGAGACGGCGAGCAGTTGGCCAACGGCATCATCACCAATCCCGATGTACCGCCGCATGACAGCAAAGTTTTTTCACTGAACCTGCCGGAGATTTCTCCGCGACCCGGCGTTGAATATTTTCTCAATTTCAGCGTCATAACAACCCGCGCTGCCGGCGTAGTGCAGGCGGGACATGAAATTGCCTCCGAGCAGATCAAGCTGCCGGTGATGAAAAAAGTCGCAGCGACGCCGCTATCGGGATTGGGAGAATTGCGTCTGGCACAAACGGATTCGGGCACGATTGTTCTGGGAAAAGATTTTCGCATACAATTTGATAACAAAAGCGGCGACCTGGTTTCGTTTCTGTTTAACAATAAAGAAATGATCAAAAAAGCGCCGCAACCAAATTTCTGGCGCGCGCCCACGGACAATGATTTTGGCAATCGCATGGACAGGAGATGCGCTGTGTGGCGGTTTGCCGGAGATCACCGACAACTG
>JAACEJ010000552.1 GCA_011682565.1 Actinomycetota bacterium
TGTACGACGGCTTGGGCTTGTAGTCCCAGGTTACGGTGCCGTAATTATGTTCACTCTCGTACGGGTCCTGGCCATCATCATGCCAGTCATACCAGATGCTAATGGGAATGCCGGCACCCATGTTGCTCAACCACTGCCGCGGCAGGTATTTCCCTTGCAGTTCGCGGGACATCATCGTCGTACTATAACCCCATTCGCCACTGAGAATCGGAATGTCTTTCCCTCCGGGTCGGTACTGATCGATGAGCATTTTCAACTCGTAATAGTCCACAATAGCGGTTTCCGGAGGACTCAAGGAACGATAGGGGTGCACTGTTACGCCATCTACCAGATCGAGCAGACCTTGTTTGAAGCAGTTTTCCAGAAAAGTAAAATCCAGGTTGGAAGCGGGGCCGACGATACAGGCGTGTGCATCGACCGCCCGTATGGCCGGAACAACGGCCTTGCACCAGGCCATATAATCATCCACATTGGATTTTGGCTGCCAGAATTTATCTGTGTTGGGTTCATTCCACAATTCCCATATAATTTTTTTCCCGGCATATCTTTTGGCAAGCGCGGCAGCAAAGCGCGCAAAAGCGGCACGGCCTTTTTCAGAATAAGGCGCCAGGCCTGCATCATAGAGAGCGTTTCCATAGCACAGGATGAAAAGCAAACGGATGCCGCGGCTTTCCAGATCGGAAAACAAGCTGATCGTGATGACTGAAATTATATTTGCCCGGCTCTTTTTCAGCGTCGCTCCAGAGAACATCCATGCGAACGATACCGATACCTGCTTCCGTCATCATGTTCAGATCATTGGCATTGCCTTTGTAAAAGTGAATGTCGACTCCCAGGCCTTCTGCCACCGGCAGCATCTTTAAAGCCGGATGCCTGGTACCTGCACGATTTGCATTTTCTGTACGGCTCGAACGACAACTGAGGGCATTGAACACGAAAAGAAAGCCAATGAGCATAACAACAATTTGTCTTTTCAACATTTTCCCTCCAATATTTACGGTTATCGGTTAATTTTTCCGCTTAGATTTAATGGTGCTCCTTTTTGATCAGCGACCCTCAAACACACCTCCCAATTCGCGCCTTTGTTGGGTACTTTCAGCAGAATTCGATTGATGCCTTTTTCGAGATGAACCGGCACAACGTCCTCGTCGATGGTTAGAATCCGAGAAGCAAAATTTTCATGCACTTTCTTGCCGTTCAGCCAGCAGACAACACCATCGTTGCTGCCGATTTTGAACACTGCATCCATTTCGCGCGGCATATTCAAGCGAGCAAGGGCATAGGCTACTTCTTGCTTGCGGCCATACAGATCGGCAAGTGGAACGATGCCCCAAAGATTATCAGGACGGACTTTTTGCCATCTTGCTATCAGGCTATCAAATTTCTGTGTTTGGGAAAAATCAATACTCTTTTCGGGGAAATATGATGTCTTTTCGCCACGATCATTGGCATTCGGAAAGGGACCCACTACCCACCAACTGTTGATGAAACCAATTTGAGCAGCCAGAGCGTTTACGTCAACCGCCTGACCCAGTTCTTTCATCTTTGTTAAAACCTGTTCGGTCATGTATCGTTGCCTGGCCCCCTTTGCCGAAGAAATTAATAATTTTTTTGCTGTTTTAAAATCGTTTTTTTGCAAATACTTTAAAGCGAGTTGAGAAAAATAGCAGGCCGCGTCTTGTGATAAATATGTATTGCGCAACAAAGGCTCCACAATTGGTTCGGAACGCTGCGATGCTATTATAGCCACAGCGGTCAGAGCCTTCTTTTTGACCAACAAACCCGCATCGCTTTTCAATATCCGGTGGTACAGGTTCAGAGCCTCTTGCGAATCGTCCAGTTTACCTGCCAGCACACTCAGAGCGTATTGCGCGGCATTTTTCTCTCGCTCGTTATCACTTTTCAAGGCATCCCCAAGTTTTTTGGAATATGGGTCGTTGCGCTCTTTATTTCCGGCAAAAGCCATTGCGTATGCACGCGCCCTGTCTGCATCCATTTGCTGCGCCTCCAGGATAAGATCGAGCCACAGCGGTAGTGGCCTTGCCAGTGCCAGATATCGCGGCCCATCATCGATGACGATTTTTTGACCATCCGCTACATTTAAAGGCTTGCCGAGATAATCCATTGCCCTGGCCACACGCAAATCCTCGCCCAGTTCGATGCTATGCGACTCACCGGTCGTCCAGAGCGCCAGTTTCACTTTATCGCCTTTGATGAATGGCACAACAAAATCGTTTACCTCGCCAATGCCAACCCGATCCAGGGGTCGAAAACCCTGAAAATATTGAATGAGCGTCTTCATCGCGATATAGGCAGGCTTGGGCTGGTAATCCCAGGTGACGGTGCCAAAGTTATGTTCCGGTTCATTGGCATCGCGGCCGTCGTCATGCCAGTCATACCAGATGCTAATGGGAATGTCGGCGCTCATGTTGCCCAACCACTGTCGCGGCAGGTATTTGCCCTGCAGCGACCGGGACATAACCGTTGTATTATAGCCCCATTCACCGCTAAGTATGGGTATACCTTTTCCCTTTGGCCGATATTGGTCTATAAGCAATTTCAGCAGATTATATTCATCAAGAGCTGTTTCTGGAGAATGCTCCGGACTGCGATAAGGATGTACGGTCACACCGTCCACCAGTTCGAGCAGCCCCCGCTCAAAACAGGCTTGCAGAAATGAAAAATCGATTCTGGAAACAGCCGGCGCCACAATGCAGGCCTGAGGGTCAGCCTGACGGATTGCAGGCACAACTGATTTGCTCCAGGCCATGTAATCATCCACATTCGACTTTGGTCGCCAGAATTTATCCGTATTGGGCTCGTTCCACAATTCCCAGATGATATTCTTCCCTGCATATCGTTTTGCAAGTGCTGTGGCAAAACGAGCCCAAGCCGCGCGTCCTGCTTCTGATTTCGGAGCCAGGCCATCATCGTAAAGCGGATTGCCATAATCGAGGATAAACACCAAGCGAATATGACGCTGCTCCAGGTTGGAGATGAGGCTATCGTGAGGGCTGAAATCATATTCTCCGGGAGACTTTTCAGTCCCGGCCCAGGACACATCCATGCGCACAATGCCCACACCCGACTCCTCCAGCATGGAAAGGTCTTTTTTGTTCCCCTGATAAAAATGAATATTTACCCCCAGACCGGCGGGCACGGTTTTTATTTGCAGCGCGGGATGAATACGTGGCGAATTTTGACTCTTTTGCCCATCTCGCACTCCGCAGTTTAAGACAAGCAAGCCAATGAGCAAAACATAAAGAAAGGCAACTCGTAATTTGAACATTTTAACTCATCCTAAAAAGAGGTGTAATCATTTTATGAAAGATGGGGGAAATGATTTAATTCGTTATTCTAAAATATCTAATTTATTTAGATCAGCAGCTTATCGGTTGTTTTGGATTTAAAGCTGCCAACTGGATTTATTTGGGTCAAACCCGCGGCAAAGGCCGAAGCGGCATGAACTATTATCATCATGGTATTATTAAAAATAAAGTTGTTTGGCAAAAGTGTTTGAAAATTTCTTTTGGTGAAAGTATGCGCAATTTTGCGCGTTTCGTTATTTTTTAATCGGTTTGCATGTACAATCATTTCCAGCCAGGACAGCAAAAATTAGTCCAAAATAAATAGGCTTTTATCCGAATCGTTTGCATATACGATCATTTGCAGCCAGGACGGCAATGGAGACGCAAGCGTCAGATAGACGGGCTCATTAGCAAACATTATTTTTGATTTTTCCACAGGCTGTCCCAGATAATCGACGGCCTGACTAATTTTCAGGTCTGCCCCCAAATCAAATTTGTGCACCCTTGCAGTGGTCCAGATCGCCAGCTTGACTTGTTTACCCCGGACAAACGGAATGACAAAATCATGCACATTTACAACGCCGAGGCGATCCCGGGCCACAAAACCTCGGAGCTGGCTAATGAGGGTGCTCATGGCAATGTACGACGGCTTGGGCTTGTAGTCCCAGGTTACGGTGCCGTAATTATGTTCACTCT
>JAACEJ010000553.1 GCA_011682565.1 Actinomycetota bacterium
AAAACCCACCTATCGTAAACAAGCCGATATGGTTCGTATAAAAGGATAAATAAACGTCATAATTTGTGCTTGTTTGCGGTTTAAGGTTCGGATTCCCCCTTTTAATATTCAATTTATTTGTCAAAAAATAGCGCGGACTGTAACTGCTATAGCCGGGGCGCGAGAGTGTTTTTGTCAGAGAAAGCCTGATATCGAACCAACCCGTCGCCTGGTATTTCAAATGAAACATTGGCAGCCAATATGTATTCCTTGCTGTAGCAGAGGTATCTGTAAGAATCCCCTGGTCTTGTGGAAATCCCCAGCCCTGCAATTCCCTGTAACCTTTGGCATCTGTTTTGTTACTGCTATTTTCATACCTTACACCCGGAATAAACTCCACTTTTGGACCCAGGTTAATGCCTGCCATAATGTAGCCGGCAGAAAATTTTTCATCGTTTAAATAATTGCGCGCTTCCATGTCCAGTTGACGGATATACTTATCGCGCGTGGCATCGACCATCATTTTGAAACGATCAAAATCAACTGGGTAATAAAACAATACATCCTCATCAGCAAACTTTTTCCCTTCAAAGTCATGAACAAAACTGGCAAAACTTATGGCACCACTCGGAGTAAACCGCCAGCCGAAATCCGGGAGGGCATTTTTCACTATTGCCGTTCCGTTGTTTACGCTGGCAATATAGCCCATCGTATGTCCGGTCTGTTCATACTTTCGCCGTGTATAGCGGACTTTGCCGCCAAACTTTATAAAGCCGGAAATGTTGTTACTGATACGATAAGGTATTTCAAGGTTCGCCATCGCACTATTTTCAAGCGCCGAGTTTTTCAAACTCTGAAACGTGGTTCTGTCCACTCTCGCTTTCAGGGCATTATTGGTTCCACCTCGAATTACATTTTCAGGCCCTTTGGTCGGATCTATGCTTGCTTGAAGCGAACTTGCAAGTATGGCTCTCATTATCAACTTGTCCGGCCGGTCTGTCAGCGACCCGGACCTATAAATCTGCCAATCAAACTTTCCCCAGAACCAATTGTGCACGCCTGATAGACCGAGTAAAAGAGTACGTTCTTTTTGATCGTATTTTGACGGATAATATTGTATCATACCACCCCGTACAGTATATAGATTCATGTTCTCCTCGATAGAACGATCCATACTACTGTAAAAAGCCTGGCCGTTAATTTGTCCGTTTTTAAGTTGATAGTCAAGATTCAAAGTGGTTCCATATCGACGCCTCATTTCGGCCCGCGTTCTCAATCCGACATTAAACACCTGGACGGGAACAATCTCCTGGGTATTCCTTGGCTCTGTTTCTGTTTCGTAACTCGCAGTGAGAAGATCGAGGCCACGATTTTTACGATCGTAAATACCATTAATGATAATTCCAAGTTTGTCATTGAAAAATCGATTACTCAAGGTAATAGAAACATCCTGCATTTTGAGTGAATGATTAAAACCGTTATAACCCTGCCTCACGAAAACATCTTTTTTAAAGCCGCTGGGAGCCTCCTTGAGTCTGAAATTTATCCCGCCACCGGTAACATCGGCGTCTTGATCGGGCAGGAATGCTTTTTGCAATTCAATCCCGCTAATCATCTGGGAGGAAACATTGGCCAGCCCGACCACACGGCTGTTTCCATCAGTACTGGCACCCGGAATTCGCATACCGTTAACATAAACCGTATTGGCTCCCCCGCCCAGGCCACGAACACGCACCGAACTGGCCTCACCGCCCGAACGGATTATCGATACACCTGGCAATCTGCCCAATGATTCGGCTGCATTTGCGTCAGGTAATTCTCTTATCCGGGCAGCAGATACAACGTTCTTAATTGCTCTTGCCGAAAGCTGCCGGTTTATGGCTGCCATCTGGCCTTCCGCCTGTGCAACCACGACAACCTCTTCTCCTGCTTCGATTCCAACGTACTCGAGCTTGACGTTTTGTACTAATGTCTGTTTCGTACCTAAACTCACCGGTATCTTTCCATCCTTATAACCAATATATTTCACAATGATGGTATAATTGCCGGGGTTTAGACCCGGTATAATATATTTCCCTTTTATGTCCGTTGCTGCCCCCAGACTTGTCCCTTCAATAATAATATTCGCTCCGGGAAGAGGTTCGCCCGTTTTAGCGTCGGTAACTTTGCCGATAATCTTTCCCGAAATCCTGGCATAAAGCTCTGCCGGGTTACCGGAGAGTATGAAAACAGCTATAATTATAAAATAAACCTCGAGTATAATTCGCTTTATCGTCACGCAGTCTTCTCCTTTAAGATTTCTTTTACTAATTTAGTTATTTAAATATGATATTATTAATCCAAAGAAACTATTATAATAATCCCAAAAACTATCATGATAATCGCATTTTTTCCTGTTAGGCGGGGAAAAAATTGTAAAAGCTTATTTTAAATACGAAAGGGATCAGAGTCTCTTACGATACTCTTTAGGGGCAACGCCGAACTGGGCATGAAAATGTTGCGTGAAATGGGAGGGATAATTAAAGCCGACTTGGTAACAGATTTCGGTCACTGTAAATTGTGATTTTTCCAGCAATTGCGCAGCACGTTTCAACCGGATTGTTCGAATAAACTCGAGGGGTGTCTGAGATGTCAATGCTTTTAGTTTTCTGAACAATTGTGAACGACTCATCCCGACTTTTTCACAGAACATCCCCACATCGAATTTTTCATCCGAAATATGCTCCTCAACGATTTCAATGGCATGCTGTAGAAACTTCTCATCGATTGGAGTAATTGTAATATCCTTTGGTTGTATCTTAATTTCTCTGCTGAATCGCTTTCTTAATTTTTTCCTGGATTCCAATAAATTTTGAATACGCGCACGAAGGGTTCGAATATTAAACGGTTTCGTAACATAGTCATCGGCACCTGTTTTCAACCCTTTAAGCTGGTATTCCTCAGAATTGCGTGCTGTAAGTAAAATCAAGGGAATGTGACTGGTTATTTTATTTCTCCGTATTTTTTTGCACAGTTCAATTCCATCTAAAACGGGCATCATAATGTCGCTGACAATCAAATCGGGCATCGCTTTAACAGCCTTTTCAAGGCCTTCCTTGCCATTCTTTGCTTCCAGAATAGAATAAACAAGGCTTAATTCATCACGAATATATTCTCTTTCATCCTCGGAATCATCGATTATAAGAATCAGTGGTTTATTTTTCTCATTTTCATCCTGTTCGATTTCTCCGGCACTGTCTGCCGTGACATCATTATCTTTTCGCTCTTGCGATTTGCGGGTTAATTCCAGGGGCAGACGAACCGTAAAAATTGCTCCACCGTTTTTTTTATTATTAGCAAAAATTTCACCGTGATAAAGATCGACCAGTTCTTTGGTTAATGCCAAACCAATGCCGACTCCCTCTCGCTTCCTGAATCCGATGGCATC
>JAACEJ010000554.1 GCA_011682565.1 Actinomycetota bacterium
AATGCGAAAATGCAAGAATCATCATTGATGAAATGGCGAATTCGTTACAGCAATATTCCGGCGCAATTACATTTGACCCTCAAAGACTGGAAAATATTCGTTTGCGTCTTGCTGTACTTGCCGGCTTGAAAAAGAAATACGGTGGCACGATTGATGCGATATTAGAAAGCAAAGCCAGTGCAGAAAACGAGCTTTCGTTAATTGAAAATATCGATGGGAAGCTGGAGGCAACTCAACAAGCAATAGATCATGAACGTAACTCATTGGGAAAATTAAGCCTGTTACTTTCTGAGAAACGTTCTGCGGCAGCGCAAAAACTGGCAAAAAATGTTAGCGAAGAATTAGCTAACCTGGGAATGCCAAAAGCGCAATTCATTGTATCGCAAAGATACAACGAATCAATTCGTGCCCATTTTGTAACAGTTAATGAACGCAGGGTTGAGGTTAGAGCAAAAGGGATAGACAAAATTGAATTTCTGATTTCGGCCAATCCCGGTGAAGAGGTGAAACCCCTGTCGTCTGTTGCTTCCGGCGGTGAAATTTCCCGCATCATGCTCGCTCTCAAATCACTGCTAGCTGAAATTGATAAAGTACCTGTTCTCATCTTTGATGAAATTGACATCGGTATTTCCGGAAGAATAGCTCAGGCTGTCGGAAGGAGCCTGCGAAAACTGGCGTTTTCACATCAACTTGTTTGCATTACGCATTTGCCGCAAATTGCAAGCATGGCTCATCATCATTTTCTTGTTGAAAAAAAAGATGATGGCATGAAGACGCAGACAACGATCCGCAAACTTTTGCAGGAAGAGCGGCCGGTGCAGATCGCCCAACTTTTCGGGGGCGAACACGTAACCGATGCCCATTTGCAAAGCGCTTCCGACCTCATCAAAGAATCTGAGAATCTGGCGAGAAACGACTAGCATCAGGATATTGATCAATATCGATCTTTATTTTGTTGCCGGTTAAACCGACCAAAATTTTCAAGAGGGTATCATGAACCGTCAAAAAAGATCTTTCGTGGGAGTGTTTTTAGCACTCACCATTATTCTTGTTGGCCTGTTATTGCTCTGTTCACAAAGAAGCGCAGTAAAGAATGATCAGGATTTGGCAACAAACGACGATGCGTTTCGGCAGGAGTTGTTAGACATGCTTGATCTTGCGGATGACAGTACACAAGCTACCTCCGCTAATTCTGAAACGGGTAACGAATCCGCTAACGATGTGTTATCTCTCCTTACGCCTGAATCCGAAAAAGCTCAGGCGACAACAACACCGCTCAAGACACAACCAACCGCAACTGCGAATAATATGGGCATTTCTGATGATATGTTTAAAAAGGTGCAGAGTGATGTGGATCGGCTTGAACATGTTCTGGAAAGCAAAAGTCAATCCGTTGACAGCCTGAAGCGGATTGTTGAAAATAAAAATGCGCGCATCAGGGATCTTGAGGTGAGGACTGCGAACAGACCCGCTGCTACAACTTCGAGGGTAGTTTCATCGCATCCTCGAAGCGCATCCGTCGCTTCTGAAAGATATGCTTCTTCCGGATTTATGGGAGGGTATCAAAAAGCGCGATCTCTGTTTGAAAGTTTTAATTATCAGGGCGCTATTGCAACGTTTGAAGATCTGTTGGCTCAATATCCAAACCACCCGGAGGCCGATAATTGCCAATACTGGATTGGCGAATGTTACTACGGGTTGAAACAATATCAAAAAGCGATTTTAGAGTTTCAAAAAGTTTTCGCCTATTCTCAGGTTGACAAACATGACGATGCCCAATTAATGATCGGGCTGTCGTATGTAAAACTTGGGGAGCGGGATCGCGCGAATGCTGAATTTGAAACATTTCTGAACACGTATGCGGGAAGCGAATACACTTCTATTGCAAAACGCTATTATCATAATAGCTGAACAAGCAATTAGAAAATTCTGATTGCCAAAACACTCCCATGTAACGGAGCCCGTGCAGATTTTGGTGCTGGCTCCGTTTTTTTTATTTCCGATTCAAGATTTCCTTGTTTTATCATGAAAATTTATTAAATTTTCACAATTGAATAAATCATTGATGTTCCTTGTTAAGTTATACAATCCGCAAACTCTTTCATTTTTTAAAGGTAATCTGCTGTGACTCGATTTGTTCACCTTCATAACCATTCGCATTATAGTCTCCTTGACGGAGCATGTCGCATCGACGATCTTATTAAGACGGCAAAAGAATATGAAATGTCGGCTTTGGCGCTGACAGACCATGGTAACCTTTTTGGTGCTGTAGCGTTTTATCAAAAAGCGATGGCCAAAAGCCTGAAGCCCATCATTGGCTCGGAGATCTATGTGGCACCGGGCAGTCGGCTTGACAAAAAGGCCACGCCGGGAAAATCAAATCGTGCATATCATTTGGTTTTATTAGCGAAAAATGAATGAAGAGGGGTACAAGAATTTGATGAAACTCGTGTCTTATGGGTACCTCGATGGATTTTACTACAAACCCCGGGTCGACCACGAGTTACTGCGTCGCCATTCCCGGGGGCTGATTGCGTTAAGTGCCTGTCTGAAAGGTGAAGTGCCGAATAATTTTCTTCACAATGGTGTAGAAAAGGCAATCGAGCTTATCGAAGAATACAAGTCCATATTTGGAGATGATTTTTATCTCGAAATTCAAAATCATAGTATTGCAGATGAAGATACCGTTCGCGAGGGCATTCTCAAGCTCGGCAGGGAAATGGGAATTAAAGTTGTCGCGACAAACGATATCCACTATTTAAAGAAGGAGCATTACAAGGCGCATGATGCTCTGCTTTGTTTGCAAACAGGCAAAGATTACGACGATCCGAAGCGAATGCGTTACAGCACCGATCAGCTTTATTTTAAAAATGCCGGGGAAATGACCGAGTTGTTTGGTGACACTCCTGAAGTACTGGAAAATACTCTGGAAGTGGCCGAAAAATGTAATTTGCTTATGGATTTCAAAACTTATCATTTGCCCGAGTTTAAAATACCGGAATCCGATAGCGTTAAAACATTGGCGCAGTATTTAGAAAGATTAGCATACAAAGGTTTAGAAGATCGCTATCCTAAAGTTACTCGTGAACTGAAAGAAAGACTTTATGGGGAATTGAAAATTATAAACCAGATGGGATATGCCGGTTATTTTTTAATCACTCAGGATTTTATTCAATATGCCCGGCAAAAAGGAATACCCGTCGGTCCCGGCCGTGGCTCTGCTGCCGGAAGTCTGGTTTCCTATTGCTTATACATCACAAATCTCGACCCGATGAAATATGATCTCATTTTTGAGCGGTTTTTAAATCCGGAGCGTGTCAGCATGCCCGATATCGACATTGATTTTTGTTATGAACGCCGCGAAGAAGTGATCGATTATGTTAAAAACAAGTATGGTTACAACAATGTCTGTCAGATTATTACTTTTGGAACGATGGCTGCGCGGGCCGTCATTCGTGACGTCGGGCGTGTGTTAAAGATGAGTTACGGTGAGGTGGACCGAATTGCAAAACTCGTTCCGGCACAATTAAATATCAAATTGGATGACGCTATAAAAAACGTTCCCGAGCTGCGGGAACTGGAAACAAGAGATGAGCAGCACAGGCAGCTTATCGAATATTCCCGGGTTCTTGAAGGGTTGGCGCGGCACGCATCCACACACGCTGCGGGTGTGGTCATCACGCCGCAGGAACTCACAAATTATGTGCCTTTGTACAAAACCAAAGACGGCGATATTACAACGCAATATGACATGAAATCCCTGGAAAAGGTCGGCGTGCTTAAAATGGACTTTTTAGGCCTGCGAACGCTGACGGTCATTCAAAAAACGATTAATGCCCTGCGAAGTAAAGGCATAGAAGTTGATATCGACACGATCCCCATTGATGATCCCAAAGTATATGAGATATTTTCCAATGGCGAAACCATCGGCATTTTTCAGTTCGAAAGTTCCGGTATGAGAGAGTATCTGAAAAAATTGCATCCGGAATGCCTGGACGATTTGATCGCCATGAACGCTCTCTACCGCCCCGGCCCAATGGATATGATCCAGGATTTTATTGACCGAAAGCAGGGAAGGAAAAGAATTGAATATCGGCATCCGCTGTTGGAGCCCATTCTTAAAGAAACATACGGGATTGCTATCTACCAGGAACAGGTCATGAAAATGGCGAGCGCTGTTGGCGGATTCACCATGGGCGGCGCAGATATGCTCCGGCGTGCCATGGGAAAAAAGGATAAGGAAATTATGGCGGAGCAGCGGATCGTCTTTGTCGAAGGTGCGAAGCAAAAAGGTGTTTCGGAAAAAATTGCAGATGATATTTATTCCGATATGGCAAAATTTGCCGGTTACGGTTTCAACAAGTCACATGCAGCGTGCTATTCGCTCGTTGCTTATCAAACTGCATATTTGAAACGATATTTTCCATCTGAATTTATGGCTGCTACTATCAGCAGTGAAATGGGTAATTCAAATCGCGTAACCATCCTGCTTGAAGAATGCCGTCGTATGGGATTGACTGTTTTGCCGCCGGATGTTAATGAGAGTTTTCCAGACTTTATTGTTATGGATGGCGGTATTCGATTTGGTTTGGGCGCTGTTAAAAACGTGGGACGCAGTGCGATCGACGCGATAGTAAAAGCAAGGGAAAAGACGAAAAAGTTCGCGACTCTTTTTGACCTTTGTCTGGAAGTGGACATGCACGCTCTCAATCGAAAAGTTTTAGAGAGCCTGGTCGAAGCCGGCGCCATGGACAGCCTTGAAGGCACCCGGGCGCAGCTTTTTGCTGCTGTGGATATGGCCATGGCATTTGCCCAAAGAAGCGAAGCGCAACATGCGCACGGACAGACTTCTATTTTTGATTCAGATGACGGCGAGATTGCTTTTTCGCCGCCTCCTTTGCCCGAGGTGGAGGAGTGGTCGCAAAAAACTCTGTTAAATCGTGAGAAAGCCATACTGGGTTTCTATCTCTCAGGGCATCCTCTGGACAGATTTCGTCAGGAGGTGGAGCTTTTTTCAACGGTTTCTCTTGATAATGCCAATTCGCTTTTCGATGGTTCAACAGCGAGAATTTGCGGTATCATCTCCGATTTGAAAACACATCTGGATCGGCAAAAACGTCCGATGGCGTTCGTGAAAATTGAAGATTTTACCGGCAGCATTGAAGGGATTGCCTTCTCGGATGCTTATGAAAAATTTCGCCAGCATTTGCATGAAGATGCGATGATTATGGTAATCGGAAAAATCAATACCCGCGAAAAACAGGATCCGAAAATTATTATTAATGAAATTATTACACTCGCCGATGCAAGAAAGCGGTTTACAAAAAGTTTGTGCGTTGCATTTGACGTCGATTCAACACCCGATTCCCTTATTCAGGAAGTACGAATTATTATGGAAAGAAATAGGGGCGAGATTCCGGTTTATTTTGATATCAAAACGCCTGATAGTGGTGATTATGTTGTTCGCTCAAAAACAACTCGCGTTACGCCAACTCTCGAACTCCTGGACGAATTACGCGATAAAGTCGGACGTGAAAATGTCTGGATCGGTGCATGACCGACTTAAATATAGTCTTGCATAACATCGAGTATTTTAGTATCTTTTTTGTACTGGAAAATGAAAACCTGTAATTTGATGGAGGGAAAATATGGAAAAACTGATTGAGCGCGTAAAAAGCATTTTGTTGAATCCCAAAGAAACCTGGGAAATAATTAAATCA